>CAJQOW010000310.1 GCA_905480055.1 uncultured Acidimicrobiia bacterium | reverse complement strand
AGCGCTAGCTCAAGCCGACCACGTTGCCATCGTCGTCGATGTCGATGCTGTGGGCCGCCGGGGTTTGGCCGAGACCTGGCATGCGGTTGATCGATCCGGTGAGCGGGAGGATGAACCCGGCGCCGGCGACGAGTTGCACTTCGCGCACGGGGAGGGTCCAGCCGTTCGGTGCACCGAGCAGAGCAGGACTGTGGCTGAAGGAGTACTGGGTCTTCGCCATGCAGATCGGGAGGTCGCCGTATCCGAGCGACTCGTATGAATCGATCTGGCGGCGGGCCTTGATGTCGTACTCCACACCGTCGGCTCCGTACACCTTTGTAGCGATCCGTTCGATCTTGTCGTAGATGCTCATGTCGGGGGAATACAGAGGCGTGAACTCGGACCCGTCGCTCGCAGCCGCTTCGACTGCCCGGGCAAGGTCGACCATGCCCTCTGCGCCCTCGGCGAACGGTTGGGCAACAGCCCAGGCGACGCCTTCCTCTTCGGCGACGGCGCCAATGGCTGCATGCTCGGACGCATGGTCGGTCGGGAACCCGTTGATCGCTACCACCGGCGTCACACCGTGTTGGCGAACGTTGGCTATGTGTCGCCTGAGGTTTGCCGCGCCTTCGAGCACGTCGTCCGGGTTCTCCGCGATCATTTCGTCAGGGAGCGGACGGCCAGCGCGCACCTTGAACTTGCCAGAGTTCAGCTTCAGAGCCCTGACCGTGGTCACGATCACGGCCGCATCGGGCGCCATTCCGGACGCCTGACACTTGAGGTTGAAGAACTTCTCTGCGCCCACGTCCGACCCGAATCCGGCCTCGGTTACGAGGTAGTCACCGCCGCGGACGCCGACCTGATCCGCCACGATGGAGGAATTGCCGTGGGCGATGTTGGCGAACGGCCCAGTGTGGATGAGTGCCGGTGTGCCTTCAAGGGTCTGCATGAGGTTCGGGTTGAGCGCATCCTTGAGCAGCACGGCCATGGCTCCGGCCCCACCCACCTGCTCCGCCGTCACCGGTTCCTTGTGGCGGTCGTAGCCGATGACGATGCGGCCGAGCCGTTCCCGAAGATCCTTGACGCTCGTTGCCAGTCCGAGAACCGCCATCAGCTCCGAGGCGGCGGTGATGTCGAAGCCGCCTTCGCGTGGGATGCCGTCCAGAGTCGTCCCGAGCCCGACAACGATGTTGCGTAGTGCTCGGTCGTTCACGTCCATTACCCGGCGCCACGTCACGCGTTTGACGTTGATTGACAGCTGGTTGCCCTGGTAGATGTGGTTGTCGATCAGCGCCGCGAGCAGATTGTTGGCTGCAGTGACGGCATGGAAGTCTCCCGTGAGGTGAAGGTTCATCTCCTCCATCGGTACGACCTGGCTGTACCCACCTCCTGCTGCGCCACCCTTGATACCAAACGTTGGGCCGAGCGAGGGTTGGCGCAGGGTCAGGACTGCTTGCTTGTCGAGCAGCTTGAATCCCTGTGCGAGGCCAACCGACACCGTGGTCTTGCCCTCACCGAACGGGGTGGGATTGACTGCGGTGACGAGCACGTATTTGGCCTTCGGTGGGCCCATATGGTCAAGCGCCTCGAGCTTGATCTTTGCGATGCCGTGGCCCCTCAACTCAACGAACTCCGGTGGCACTCCCATGTCTGCAGCCACGTCGAGGATTGGCCTGAGTTCTGCGTCCCTTGCGATTTCTAGATCAGTCTTCATCGGAGAGACGCTAACCGATCTGTCTGCTCCACACCGGCTGCAAGAATGGGCACATGCAATCGCAAGCAGTGGCGGCCGTACTCGCAGGTGGCAAGAACCGTCGCATGGGGGCGGACAAGGCCGACCTCATGCTCGACGGAGAGACCTTTCTGGACCGCGTCGTCAGCACGCTGTCCACCCGATTCGACACCGTGTTCGTGTGCGGTGGCGAGCGTGCACCGAGCGGCGCGACCCTGGTTGCAGATCCGGCTCTGGGCCATGGTCCGCTTGCTGGCATCGTGGGTGCGTTTGCGGCAGCTGCTGGGCGGGACGTCTTCGTGGCCGCAGTGGACATGCCGATGCTCACTGGGGAGGTCATTGACGTGTTGGCGCAACCATTGCTGTCCTCTGATCAGGCCCGCATCGCACGGGTCGACCGCCGTCCGCAACCTTTGTGTGGTCTCTACGGCAAGGCGCTCGGACCCCATGCCATGGCGCGACTGGATGCGCCGGACCGGTCGATGATGGCCTTCATCCGAAGAGCCCCGCATCTCACCTTGGTGGATGTCGACGAGCTGACACTGCGCAACATCAATACCCAGAGCGAATACGAAACCTTGGTCGCGGACCTGCGCTGATCGCGCATCAGGAGAAGCGGTTGCCGCCGCAGTACACATTGAACGTGCTTCCGCGAAGGAACCCGATCACCGTCATTCCGAGTTCTTCGCCGAGATCGACGGCAAGCGATGATGCCCCCGAAACCCCACAGATCACCGGGACGCCTGCGACCGCTGCCTTCTGCACCATCTCGAAGCTGATCCTTCCGGACACCATCATCACCATCGGGGCGAGGGGCCACAATGTGCTCGCCAGATGCCCAATGAGCTTGTCCACGGCGTTGTGGCGCCCGACGTCCTCCCTCACGGCGAGTACCCGGCCGGAAGGGTCGAAGGCCGCGGCTGCGTGGATCGACCCGGACTCGGCAAACGCGTCCTGATGGTCTCGCATCGCATCGGGAAGCGACTCGACGAGCGAGGCGCTCAACGATGGACCCTCGGGGACGTGCCGTGCGGTTACCCGGACGGCGTCGATGGAGGCTTTCCCGCAGACGCCGCACGATGAAGACGTGAACAGGTTCCGGCGGAACTGCTCGGGATCGATGACCACGCCGTCACTCAGTTCAAGCTCGTATCGACTTCCGGCTTCGTCGCCAGCCAGTGTCACCCCGGCGACCTCGTGGGGACCGATCACGATCCCCTCGGTGATCGCGAAGCCAAGTCCCAGTTCCTCGTCGTGTCCAGGCGTCCTCATGAGCACCGCAATGGGCACGCCACCCAGCCGCAGCTCGACGGGTGCCTCGGCGACGAGGACATCGTCGACGACCTCGGCCGTGCCGTCCGTGTAGCGCGTGATCCGCCGCTTCATGATTCGAGCACCGAGTACGGAGTGCGCATCACTCCTGGCCCTCGGCCCGCTCGGGTTGGAGGTAGGAGTATCCAAATCTCCCCTTGATGCACAAGTGGCCCTCGGTGACCTCGTGATCGAGGGGCGACGTGACTTTGACGACGCGATTGTCCTGTACATGAAGTTCGAGGTTGCACCCGACACCACAGAACGAGCACACCGTGGTGGTGACGGTTTGGTCGTCTTGTCTCCACGTTCCGTCCTGGCGCATGTCGTACTCGGACTTGAACATCAGTGCACCCGTTGGGCACACACCCACGCAGTTGCCGCAGTACACGCAAGCGGAGTCGGGGAGGGTGATGTCGAACTCGGTCGAGATGGAGGAGAAGATGCCACGGCCGGCCACATCGATGGCAAACGTGTTCTGGGCATCCGGACCGCACGCCGCAACGCAGCGGTAACACATGATGCATTTGTCGTAGTCCCTGATGTACAGGTCGTCTTCGATCCTGACGGCATCGGTGCGCCGGTACCCGCCTGCGAACCGCTCGAGATCGACGTTGTACCGCTCCATGTGGCGCCGGGTCTCGTCCTCGACGAGTGACAGGTCGACGACGGATGCGAGCAGCTCGTACACCGTGGTGCGTGCTGCCTGCACACGGGGTGACTCGGTGGTGATGACCATGTCTGGTTCGACGACGCGAGAGCAGGACGGCACCAGCGTGCGTGAACCCTCCACCTCGACGACACACACGCGGCACGAGTTGATGGCATCGAGCGTCTCGAGGTAGCAAAGCGTTGGTATGTCTGCCCCTGTTGCTTTCGAAGCCTCGAATATCGTCTGCCCTTCGGGAACGGCTACGGCTTCTCCGTCGACAACGACGTTCACCAGTGTCGCTGGATCGGCAATCTGTTGTTCGATCATGACCGGCCTCCGATCAGGCCTATCTCGATGGCAGACTGCACGGCGCTGGAGGCGAACTGGCCGAGCCCGCAGATGGATGCGTCCCTGAGCGTGCCATCGATTTGGCCGAGCAGTGCAAGTTCCCTGTCCAGGTCGCCGCCCTCTGAGAGTCGGATCAGCGCTTCTTCCTGACTGACGGTGCCGACCCTGAACGGCACGCACAGACCGCACGACTCCTCGCTGAAGAAGTGGGCGATCCTGTTGGTGATGGCCGCCATGTCGACCTCTGTGTTGAACACCATCACCACGCCGCTTCCGAGTGCGATCCCGGCGGCGCGTGAATCCTCGAACGTGAGCGGTACATCGCGCTGGCTCGCTGTGAGAAAGGTGCCAGCCGCTCCACCGACGAGTACGGCCGCAAGCTCACCGTCGACGCCACCAGCCATGTCGATCACGTCGCTGGCCGACACCCCGAAGGGGGCTTCATACACGCCCGGTTCGTTCACGTTGCCAGAGACACAGAACAGCTTGGGAC
>CAJQOW010000309.1 GCA_905480055.1 uncultured Acidimicrobiia bacterium | reverse complement strand
CCTGTGACCTTGCTCCGTCCAGCTCGGCCACGTGGGATACAGCTGGGTGCGAAGCGGCACCAGGACCTGAATCCCGCAGTAGATCGCTAGAGCGATCAAAATCACCCGCCGTCGGCGTCTCGAACAGGAACGTGCTCGAGATGCAGCAGGAGTAGGACGCGTTGTCCTGCGAGTCGTTGAAGCTGTATCCGAACTGCTGCATCGCCAGCGACGGATTCTTCGCATAGAGGAACTTGAACACCTGCGGCAGGGCTGCCAATGTTTCGTCGCTCACGTCATTTTCGGCGACTGCTGATTTCTGTTCGGCAAGGCGTGCTTCCATCGCTGCCTGATCCTCGCCATCGGACTTGAGGCTCTGGTCGAAGAGATACCCGTCCTTGGCATGAGCGAGGCGCTTCTCGTTGGCCGCTTGGTCGATGGCTTCCCAGCTCGTTGCGCGGTCGTCGAGATCACGTCGCACCGTTGGCGCCCCACCCTGCTGAACAACGTGCGCCAACTCGTGCGCTATCAACTCCTGACCCGACGAACTTTCCGGGCTGTACCTTCCTCCGCCGAAGAAGATGTCGTTGCCGGTCGTGAACGCCTTGGCCTGAATCCGCGAGTTGAGTTCGTCGGAGTTGCGGTTGTCATGAACTCGAACACCAGAGAAGTCGGCACCGAAGCTGTCTTCCATCGACCGGCGAACGTTCGGCTCGAGGGCGCTCCCGCCGCCCTTCGCGCTGCGGATCTTGCCGTCGGTGTCGTCGTCGAGTTGGCCACCATCGCGGCCGACCGTCGCAACATCGGCCTTGCGCAACACGGGTCTGACCGTGTCATCACGGCGGTCGACGGCATGTTGACCAGATCGGACATCGCCACCAGACGAGGCCCGAACCATCGGCTGAATCCGCGTGGAACCGGTCGGTTCCTTCAATGCACTCGGTGCGTTGCTCGAGTCGGGTCGACGTTGGATGTCGCGCATGACCTCGGCGGCGACACGATCTGCCTCTCGCTCGAGCGGGTCTCCCGCTGGTCCGACGCTGAGCTTGGCCTGGATCGTCACACTGCTCGTGCGACGCCGAGCGAACTGACCAGTCGGCGAGCCGCTACCGGCATCGGCATCCGGCTTGACGTTTTGACCCGCAGGCTTACGCACCTGGGGTTCCCGTTCATACGCAAATGCCACCGAATTGTTCCTCAGCTTTCCTTCATCAGTTCACTGGCACACGAGGGTAGTCCGATCGATGGCCATGATGCGAGCGGCCGTGATTGCGGTCGACAGTGCGTAGCTGAGGAATGCCATTCACAATCGTTGTCTTGCTTCAACGGTGGCTCCGAGCGACGGCGTCCGGTAGGGCCGAAGGCCCGGCTGGACATCGGCCACGCGCCGACAACCATTCCCGACAGACGACAGGATCGAACACTGCCACAACCTCTTGCGACCCGACCGAACTGCTTGTCACGATCGCGACCCATTGGTACGAGCAATCTCGAAAGAACGCACGGTCGACACCCACACCGCTCCAACCCTGGTCGCCACCGATCCACACAACATCCGAAGCCGGAGCGATCAGAATATTCAGAACAGCGGCCGTCGGAGTCGCACATAGCCGGTATCTGATCGGCAGCCGTGGTGAGGTCGATACTCGAGGCCCGCACCTACCGGGAGCGCATAATCCCAACGACCGGCTCAGGGCGGCCGCTCCGGAACGGCCCAAGCCGAGCACCCGGTATTCGGGGCGGCCAGTCCCGGCCGACTCACTCGAGCCTGCGATTCGCGAGCGTGTTCTGGCGGAGGCCATTCCGTTGTGAGTCGGCGCGACCATCGAGCAGGATCTGCCACCACTCGTCACCGCAGTCCAACGCCTGCTCGAACGCACCGACTGGCCGGCCGCCGACCGTCTGTCGAAAGGACCTCTGAGCTGGTCAATCACGTCGTGGGGTGATGGTGCAACTCATCCCTCCGACACAACAGGTCCCGTACCGGGGTCCTGCAAGCCGACCTCGCCTGGGGTGATGAGCGGCGGGAGTCAGATTTCCGACCCCAACGATCCGACGGGAAAGTTGTTCTTCAACATTCTCGCCACGTTCGCCGAGTTCGAGGTCGACCTGACCAGCCCCGGGGTGGAACGGCGGTCTCATACTGGGATCGCCATCCGGACGCGGGGCCTGCGTCATGCACCAGCAAGCGCTGTACTGTCGAAGGTCGGCGTATCAACGGTCAGTAGAGCCGCTTCGCCTCGTCGTCGACGATGATCTCCTGCATCTGCTCGACCGTGACGGGCAGAGCCCCGTGCTTGACCATCGTCTCGGCCAAGAGCATGTCATCCGCTCCAACTTCGGCTGCAACCTGTTCGGTCGACCAAAGCTTCGACCTGATGACGCACTTCGCGCAGTGGAAGTAGGCGGTCGTGACATCCACGACGAGTGCCAACTCAGGCACTCGTCCATCGATCTCCATGGACTCACGTAACGCGATGTCGCGAACGATCCTGGCCCGACCACGAACACGAAATGTGTTCTTGGTCCCTGGGATGAGGAAGATCACGCCGACAAACGGATGGCGCAACACATTCTCGAAGGTGTCCGCCCGATGGTTGCCCAGGCGATCAGGAATCGCCAGCGTCGTGTCGTCGAGCACCTTCACGAAACCAGCAGGATCACCTTTGGGCGAGATATCGATCGACCCAGCTCCGTCGCTCGACGCGATCAGGATGAACGGAGAACGAGCGATGAAGTCTCGGCAGTACTCATCGAGTTCGGTCACCTCCTTGTTGGTGACGAACTTGCTCGGCTCGGCGAGCACCTCGCGAAGCGCAGCCCGGGTGGTGATCGTCTCGGCGAATTCCATGAGGCCGACCATAGGTGTTGAGCCCAATGCAGGGAACCGGCTGGTCGCAAACTCGTCCGTATGCCGATCGGCATATGATACGAACGTGACATGCCGACTGGCGACGGCCCGAGCATTGG
>CAJQOW010000308.1 GCA_905480055.1 uncultured Acidimicrobiia bacterium | reverse complement strand
CCGGAAGACGGCCCCATGCATCCATCAACTTCGTTACCGCTCACGACGGCTTCACGTTGCATGACCTTGTGTCGTACGACCACAAACACAACGATGCCAACGCCGAGCACAACCGCGATGGCGAGAACCACAACCGGTCGTGGAACTCAGGCACGGAAGGGCCCACGGACGATCCTGTGATCACCACGCTACGCGAATCGCGCACGCGCGCAATACTCACCACCCTCATGCTCTCGCAGGGCGTCCCGATGATGCTCGGCGGTGATGAGATGGGGCGTACCCAGCAGGGCAACAACAACGCCTACTGCCAGGACAACGAGATCTCGTGGTACGACTGGGAGACGATCGACGAGGACCTGCTCGCCTTCTGTCGTGAGCTCATCAGGTTCCGCAAGGATCACCCGGTCTTCCGACGGCGTCGGTGGTTTGAAGGTCGCAGCGTTCGAGGTTCCGATCACCACGACATCACCTGGTACAACACGGACGGATCGCCGATGTCGGACCATGACTGGCGGCAAGGATACGCAAAGTCACTTGCTGTGTATCTCAACGGAAAGGGCATCACCACGACCGACCGCCTTGGCCAACGAGTTGTCGATGACTCCTTTATTGTCCTCTTCAACGCTCACTCCGGTCCCGTGCAGTTCACCATGGCAGAAGAGTTGGCCGAGCTCGACTGGGAGTTGGTCCTGGAATCGGCAACCGGGGTAGAACCCGGCCTGAGACCCAACGGCTCCGGCGTAGGCTACGTGGCGGGGTGGTCGGTCGTCGTGCTGCGAAAGCGCAACGGTGCGGACCAATGAGGGTGTTGTTCGCAACCGCAGAGTTGTCCCCGATCGCCTCGGTGGGAGGCCTCGCCCTTGCCACGTCTGGCCTGGTCCGAGAGTTGCGCGACCTCGGAGTCGATGTCGACGTCGTCGTGCCGGACTACTTCTCGGTTCCCCTGGCAGGTGAGACTCTGTCGGAACTCGCTGTCCCGGGATGGGCTGCGCCCGCCATCGTGAGGGATGGGATTGCGGCTGATTTCGGCCCTGTGACCCTGGTTCGAGTGCCCGGCATCGAACGACCGAACCCCTACGTCGATGCTGACGGTCACGGTTGGCCGGACAATCCTGATCGCTTCTTTGCGTTCTCGGCTGCCGTTGCAGCGCTTGCGCGGGATCGCATACCAGACATCCTGCACAGCAACGACTGGCACACCGCAGCTGCCCTTGGGCTACTCGAGACCGACGTGCCGACGGTGTTCACGATCCACACCCTCGGACACCAGGGATGGACATCCGGCGGCTGGCTGGATCGGCTGACTCGTTCCGTCGAAGCCTTCGAGTCGTATGGTGGTACCAATCCGCTTGCAGGTGCAGTCCAGATCGCCGATCGCGTCATCACGGTGAGTCCCACCTACGCGGGTGAGATCAGAACCGTCGAAGGAGGCGCTGGACTCCACGGGCAGCTGACGCAGCGTGGCGATCACCTGATCGGCATCCTCAACGGAATCGATGAGTCGGTGTGGAGTCCAGAAACGGACGAGGCGATCGTTGCGCGTTTCAATGCCGATGATCCATCCGGCAAGGAGGCGTGCCGTGCTGATCTTCGGGAAGTGACCGGTTGGCCAGACGACGGCACCCCGGTTGTCGCCATGGTCACGAGGTTGGTTCACCAGAAGGGCATCGAGTTTGCGCTCGAGGCAGCCGCGTATGCGGAAGGAGTTCCCTTCCGCCTGGCAATACTCGGGTCTGGTGAGCGGTGGCTGGCCGACTGGGCAGACCACCTGGGAACGCTTCACCCCGACCGTGTCTGGTTCCACGAGGGCTACCACCCGGTCATGTCCCATCGCGTTTTTGCTGGCGCAGATCTGCTGTTGGTCCCCTCGAGGTTTGAACCCTGCGGCCTGTCCCAGATGCAGGCAATGGCCTACGGCACGATCCCCGTCGTGACGCCCGTCGGCGGCCTCGTCGATACCGTGCTGGACGCCGACATCGATCGCAGGAACGGCAACGGCTTCACTGCTGGTTCCGTGGATACGGCAGGCGTCGTTGATGCGCTGCATCGTGCGGTGCGGGCGTGGAAGCAGCCACGTCGGCGGGCCGCGATCCAACGGCGAGGCATGTCACGGGATTGGTCCTGGACCAAGCCAGCGGAGGAGCACATCGAGGTCTACCGCGACCTGGTCTCGGGTGAGCGTTGATCAATCAGCTGTAGCTGATGTCGGTGCCCTTGCGAATGGCGACAATGCCGCCGTCCGAAATCGTGAACTCCTCGGCATCGCGTGCTGCATCGACGCCAATTGCGCGGTTACGCGGTACCACGAGGTTCTTGTCGAGAATCGCGTTGCGCACCACAGCCCCTGCCGCCACGGTGACACCGTCGAAGATGATCGAGTTCTCGACAACGGCACCTGGCTCGATCCGCACATGGGGAGAGATCACTGAGTGGTCGACGGTGGCTCCCGTGATGATCGTGCCCGGTGAGATCATCGAGTTTGCCACCCGACCCGCGCCGAATTCCCCATGTGCGACGATCTTCGCGGGAGGCAAGGTCGCCGGATAGGAGGTGTGGACGGGCCACTTCTCGTTGTACAAGTTGAAGATGGGATGGGGATCGACAAGGTCCATGTTGGCGTCGTAGTACGAGTCGAGCGTTCCCACGTCGCGCCAGTAATGCTGGTCCCGCGGCGACTCACCGGGCACCAGGTTTTCTGTGAAGTCGTATACGTGCGCCTCGCCAGACGACACCAGGGCGGGAATGATGTCACCACCAATATCCCTGCTCGACTGGCTCGATGCCGCATCGGCATGCAGGATGTCGATGAGCACATCGGTTGAGAAGATGTAGTTGCCCATGGAGGCGAGGATCTGATGGGGGGCGTCGGCGAGACCGACCGGGTCCTCCGGCTTCTCCCTGAATGCGGTGATCATCGTCGAGGCTGGTGACTTCTCGATGACGCCGAACTGGTTCGCCTCTTCGATCGGGACCCGAATACCCGCAACCGTGATGCCGGCGCCGCTTTCGATGTGCTGTTCGAGCATCTGGTTCGGATCCATTCGATAGATGTGATCCGCACCGAACACGAAGATGTAGGCGGGCTTCTCGTCGCGGACGAGGTTCATGTTCTGGAAAAGGGCGTCGGCTGATCCTGCAAACCACTGGGGACCGAGGCGCATTTGCGCAGGCACCGAGGTGACGTAGCTCCCCAGGATCGAGGACAGCCTCCAGGTTCGCGAGATGTGGACGTCGAGGCTGTGGCTCTTGTACTGGGTGAGAACAACGATTCGTCGGAACCCCCCGTTCACGAGGTTTGAGAGGGCAAAGTCGATGAGCCGGTACTGACCGCCGTGAATCACTGCTGGCTTTGCCCGCACGGCGGTCAGCGGCATGAGGCGCTTCCCCATGCCACCGGCAAGAACGATCGAGAGAACCTTCGGTTCCTGGAGTAGTCGCCTCATCTGCTTGATTCTGCCACATCAGATTCGATTGCAGACATCCGGATATGACGAGCGTGGCGACGGCATCCGTTCGGCTGCCGAGTACATTGGTGGGGTGATTGCACAACCTTCACCCATGCCAGACGACGACCGCTGGTCGTTCAACGAGGGAACCCATGCAGGCCTGGGCCGTGTCCTTGGAGCGCACCTCGGCGAGGACAACACCGTGTTCCGCGTGTGGGCGCCGGCAGCCAAGCGTGTGGAGCTGATCGGGGAGCCAACGGGGTGGATGGACGGTGTCGACCTCGCTCCGGATCCGTCCGGCGTGTGGACCGGTGCGGTGCCCGGCTATGGCCACGGGGACGTGTACAAGTACCGTATCACTGGTCCGGACGGCGCGGTGATCGACAAGGCGGATCCTGTCGGCTTCAAGACGGAGGAGCCGCCGAGAACGGGATCCGTCGTCTGGGACATTTCGTACGAGTGGTCAGATGACGCGTGGATGGCTGACAGGGGGGCTCGCAACTCCATCGATGCCCCGATCTCGATCTATGAGTTGCACCTCGGGTCGTGGCGCTACGAGCCCGGTGGGTACCGTGCCATCGCTCATCAACTCGCGGACTATGTCCTCAACATGGGGTTCACGCACGTCGAACTCCTCCCCGTGATGGAACATCCGTTCTACGGCTCGTGGGGATACCAATCGACCGGGTACTTCGCACCTACCGCCCGGTACGGCGATCCCCAGGACCTGATGTTCCTGGTCGACCATCTCCATCAGGCTGGCATCGGCGTGCTCGTCGACTGGGTGCCGTCGCACTTCCCGAACGACGAGCACGGCCTGGCCAGGTTCGATGGCACCCATCTCTTTGAACACGAGGATCCGAGGCAGGGATACCACCCTGACTGGGATTCGTTGATCTTCAACTACGGCAGACATGAGGTCCGCAGCTTCCTCCTATCCAGCGCGATGTTCTGGCTCGATCAGTACCACGCGGACGGAATCCGAGTCGACGCCGTGGCATCGATGCTGTACCGGGATTACTCGCGCCAAGCAGGCGAATGGATTCCGAACGAGTTCGGCGGTAGGGAGAACCTCGAAGCGATCTCATTCCTCCAGCAGCTCAATACGAGGGCATACACGGATCACCCCGGCATCCAGATGTTTGCGGAAGAGTCCACGGCGTTCCCACAGGTGACCGCCCCAGTCGATGTTGGCGGGCTCGGATTCGGCGAGAAATGGGACATGGGGTGGATGAACGACACGCTCCAATTCATCGAAAGGGATCCCATCTATCGGACGCATCACCATTCGGAGCTGAGCTTCCGCATGGTGTATGCGTTCAACGAGAACTTCACCCTTCCCCTTTCCCACGATGAGGTGGTCCATGGCAAGGGATCGCTGCTCGGCAAGCAGCGGGGAGATCGTTGGCAGCAGTTCGCTGGCCTCCGTCTGCTGTTCGGCTACCAATGGTCGCAACCCGGCAAACCGCTGCTGTTCATGGGTGGAGAGTTCGCAGCCAATGAGGAGTGGAATCACGAAAGCGAGCTGGACTGGAACCTCCTCGTGTTCGATGAGCACCAGGGAGTCCAGCGCTGGGTAGCGGATTTGAACGCGGTCCTGGTCTCACAGCCGGCCCTCTATGAGCTTGACAACGATCCCGCCGGATTTCGTTGGGTTGTGGGCGACGACGCAGCGAACAGTGTCT
>CAJQOW010000307.1 GCA_905480055.1 uncultured Acidimicrobiia bacterium | reverse complement strand
CTCACGGTGTCTTGGATGGTCCATCCTGCCGCTGGCGTCTTGGTAGCCCATTGGCGATCGCGCAGTGTCTGAAGGAACTGGTCCAATTGTTGTTGTTCCGCCACAAGGTCGGAAAGAATCTCCCGCATTCGGTCAATTGTACTGCACCCATGGTGCCTGCACTATGCGGGGATGCGGCTACGTGGCGGTGTCGTTCAGTCGATCGATCAACGCACGAAGTCTTCCGTAGCTGCGGCGATCGAAATCGAATGCCAAACGGGGCAGTTCGACGTGGTCGTCCGTTGCGAGTTCGGCGCTTGTCGGCTCGGCCCTTTCAATGCTGCCTGACCGCACGATGTCTGCGAACTCCTCGTTCAGCGATGCCACGACGGCGTCGGAGACCTCGGAACTGAGGCGCAGGACCAGCACGTCGTTGACGAAGCGTTGGGAGTGGTAGACCCGAAAGAAGCGTTCGATCTCCTCGATGGCCTCATCGATGTCCGATGTGACGGTGTACAGATTGAGGTCGGCTTCGGAGATCATGCCCTGGTCTCGCAGAGTCTCGCAGAGGACTTGCCACGGCTCCCAATACCCGGTCCCGTCGGCTTCGACCATAACAATCGGGTGGATATCAGACTTGCCCGTCTGGATGAGCGTGAGCAGCTCGAACGCCTCATCCATGGTGCCCCATCCGCCTGGGAACAGGGCGAAGGCATCCGATTCCTTCACAAACTGGACCTTGCGGGTGAAGAAGTACTTGAAGTTGATGACCTTGCCGGGGGAGAGGTACTCGTTGGCGCCGTTCTCGAACGGCAGGCGGATGTTGACGCCGAACGAGGCATCGGTACCTGCGCCTCGGTTGGCAGCTTCCATGATCCCTGGTCCCGCCCCGGTGATGACCATCCACCCGTTGTCGTCAGCCATGCGGCGCCCGAACTCGGTGGCGGCGATGTAGTTGGGGTCATCAGGTTGCGTGCGGGCCGACCCATACACGGCCACCTTCTTGCGGTCCTTGTAGGCGTCGAATACGAGCGAGGAGTAGCGAAGTTCCTTGAGCGCAGTGTTCATCATCTTGATGTCGCCGCGATCGGTTTCGTCTTTGAGGAGCTTCAGCGCGGTGACCACGATCTCTGTCACCAGATCGGCGTCGGAGGCCTTGGAAGGGTCGGACGCAACGACCTGTTCGATGAGTGCGCGGATCTGCGCGTCGATCTCTTCGTTGTTCATGCGGTAGGTCATCGTGTGCAAAGCTAGCTCACTGAGCGGGAACAACGGACCGACTCAGTGGTGGTCGATGCGGAAAGGGACCGAGCGATGCAACGGCGTCGATTCAACGGTGCAGGGCACCTCGCTGCAATGCAGGAGCTGGTCGCCGACCGAACCGAGGCGATGGGGATCGGATCGAACCTGCACCCAGGAGACGTGGCACATCGGATCTGCAGCGGCCTACGCCGTGAACGCATCGATGAAGTCGTGCTCGTTTGGACCGAGGGCGACAGCGTGGAGGCATTCGCATTGCTGTGGCCGAAGTACCAGGCATTCGATCTCGTCACTCGCCACACGCTTGATCGAGCGGCGCTTCACGCGGTTGCATCCGAGGTAGCCGGCGCTGCGGAGGCCAGGGGCAGGGTCGAAACCGATGTGATCGGTGACGACCAACAGCTTTGTGGCGTCCTCGAGGATCTGGCTTCACGCGGTTTGAGGATGGCTACGTCTTCAAGGCACAACCAATTCCGGAGCACATCGATGTGAACCCAGGTGAGTTCGTGGTGCGCAGCGTTGCGCGGGAAGACGCTGCAGCTCTCGCTGAGGTGCATGCACGGTCGTTTGGAAGCTCGTGGACAGCCTTGGAGTACGAGAGACTTATGGACTCGCCTGGATACATTGCAGAGAATGAGTTTGTAGCGGTGGATGCCAGTGGGGCCTTCGCCGGGTTCACCGTCACCTGGTATGACGGTCGCAACAAGATCGGCTATTTCGAGCCTGTGGGTGTGCACGAGGACTTCCACCGGCGCGGCGTCGGTTCGTTACTGCTCGCTGAGGGCATGCGGCGGATGCGAGCGGCGGGAATGACCCATGCAACGGTGTGGCACGACGCCTCAGATGAGCGGTCGGAAGCGTTCTATGCAGCCAACGGATTCGAGCGCGTGTCGACGGTGAGCCGCTGGCAGCGCATCAGGAGCGGTGCGGTGAACATCGATCAGGCACGGGGCTGAGCGGCGATGGTTCGGATTACTGCCTCGGGTGTAACACCCGGGGAGTGGGGTCTCGTCAGGGGTCGGTGACGAGGGTCCCCTTCTCCGGGTGTCTCCACGAGCCCTGTGACTCGGTGAAACCACGCAACTCGAGTTCTGCCGCCAGTTCGCCGGCATGGTCGATGTCGAAATCTGGTGAGGTCGGGTCGGAGCCGCTCGTCACGTCCATGTACTGGGATGCGAGGTCGGCGTCGGAGAGAGATGAGAAGTCGATGGTGATCACCGCACAATTCGAGCTTTGTCGGCGACGGCGTCTCGGTAGTCGCGAGTGACAAAGAGGGCTGCGTGCTTGGCGCACATCGCCGAATCGTTGCGATCGATGGCTACGGCTTCCCTGCCGCACACGACACAGTCAGGCCGCTCAGCCGCAGCGTCGGGCTCTGGCCCCTGGGCCCGTTCGGTGGAATGTGGGCGATCCATGCCATTGATATCGGAGAATGCGTGCAGAAATTGGAGAATGGTTCTGTCGAGTGCAAAGGGACTAGACAGATCATGGCGGGCTCGCCTTGTTGCAGCGAGCGCCCGGTCTGGATGGACTCGGGCCGATTCTCGGTTCTGCAATCCGAGCGGCGCTCGATGGCCCCGCAGCTCGACGGATGTGCCTTGCTATCCGTTGAGGTTGAGCGTCGACGGATGGAAGAGCTCTTCGAGCAGTGGGACCCGTTGTGTGAGCCCTTGTTCATACGAGTATTGGAGTAGCGATTCGAGGGATGCTCGGTTTGCCTCGATACCGTACGGCCAGTAATCGTCGCCCATGAGATGGCGAGTCGCTTCTTCCTCCTGTGCAACCCATGGCAGCGAGATCATTGCCCAGCCCAGTGTTCTGAGTCGTTTCAGGGCTTGCTGCTTGGCTGCGGCATAGGCCCGGAAGATTGATTCGGGGAGCCAAGGATTGGCTTGCACGACGTCACTCCGGATGGCCACAGCGTGCATGATCGGGAAGATCCCCGTCTTGGCGAAGTACGCCTGCTCTTCTGAACGGCTGTCAGCAAAGAGCCGGCCAACTATCGGGTCGCCCTTCACAAACGCTTCTGGTTCAGCAGCGTGGAAGAGGGCGTCTACTTCGTCATCGACGAGAAGCTCCGACTCGCTCTTCCCAGGCGTGCCGTATCTGATGTGAAGATTGTCAGGAAGCATCAGTTCCTGCGCCGACCGCTCGCCCGTGACGTCGGCTGAAGAATCATCGGTGGAAAGCACCCACTGGATCTCTTCGGGCTTCACACCGTACTCATGCTCGAACATCCCTCGGATCCACGCCAGCGACGTCGTTGAATATCCAGACGCACCGACCCTCTTGCCGCGAAGGTCCTCCGGCGTCGCAATCCCCTTGTCCGTGCGGATGAAGATGCTCTTGTGTCGAAACACCCGCAGCGGAAACACGGGAATCAACTCGTAGTCAAGGAACCCGTCGTTTACCCACGCAATGAGAAACGGCAACAGCCCAATTTCGGTGACCTCCCAGGCCTGGGCACCACCGAACGCCTGGCTGTTCATGTCGCCAATTGCCGCCTTCTGGAACCGTGCCTCACACCCGTCGACCGGTATGGCGCTTCCGAGGCCCTGAACACGGTCAAACGGGTAGCCGGCAACAGTGATATTGAGGGGAGCCGTCTCGTCACTTCCAACCAATGCCGGTCCCTTCAGGTCGACCGAGGTCTACGAACTCGTCAGTCTCTGAAGTTGATGTATTGCAGGGGAAGGCGGAAGCTGAGGGCCTTGACGGCAGTGATGACCTGCTGGAGGTCGTCACGCTTCTTGCCCTGGACACGGAGCTGATCGCCCTGGATCTGGACCTGGACCTTGAGCTTCATATCGCGAATGTCCTTCGAAGTTCCTTGGCCGCATCCTGGGAGATGCCCTCGTTCAAGGTGAAAGTGGCCTGATATCTGCCGCCACCGATCTGCTTTGGCTCACCGCCGGAGATCGACTTGAGGCTGACGTTCCTCTTCACGAGCTTTCCCTTGAGCACGTCGATGGCGGCTTCGAGCCTTCCGTCGGCGCTCGATTCGAGCACGATTCCCTCGTCGGTGAGACGGATCGAAGTGTCCGTTCCCTTGAAGTCGTAGCGGTTCACGATTTCGCGTGAAGCTTGGTCCACAGCGTTGCGAACTTCTTGCATATCTACCTGGGAAACGATGTCAAATGAAGGCATGGCGGAACGATACCCCGCTTGCGGCAATGGACTCGGTTCCTAGGGCGGCGGCCTCGTGCGGACGTAGCGGTGGCCCAGCGGGGAATGCCACACGACGTCACCATTGGGTTTCTGCGCATATGACCAGCCCGCCTCGCCTTTGATCCGGTGGTCGTGGCGACACAGAGGAGCGAGGTTGTTGGTTTCCGTTGCACCGCCTGCCTGCCACGGTTTGGTGTGGTCGAGATCGCAATCGGTGGCGGGGGCCCGACAACCCGGGAAGACGCATGTCGGTTGTTGAGCACGGACTTGCCTGCCCTGAGCAGCTGAAGGCCTTCGGTTGAGTTTCCCCGTGGACACTGGTCGACCGGTGTGCGGATACGTGGCCGTGAAACGCCATTGGCTGGTGGGCTCATCGGCCGTCTTCCGAGCGATCTCAGAGATGACAGGTCCGAACCCGGGAATGTCGGCTGGTCGCTCGTTGAGGCCCATCAACGTGGTGAGGTCGACACGTATCTCCACATCCGCCGAGCGTCTGGCTGCATAAGGCGTCTCACCGACCGTCGTTCGCCTCGAGCGGTTGCCGAGAATCAGATCAACGAATACATCCGCACGGACCTGGTCGGGAGTGCGGGGATCATCAGCGGCGGCCGCGCGCCGTGCGAGGCCAGCAATACGGTGCGTGACCGCCGTTGCGGCAGCAGGGGAGAGGTCCATGGCGAGTACATTCCCTGTTCCGTCCTGGGTCGGCTCCAGTACGACTCGGCGGCGTTCGTGGGCCTCCTCGTAGCGCGACTCGGCTTCCTCAGGCTCCGCGGCGACCGCCAACGTTCGCACCCTTGCCTGAACTTGGCCGACCGTGAGATCGCTGGCCTCCGGCAGGACCGTGTGGCATACAGACTCGGCGACACGCCGGGGCAGGTGTGCCGTCCCGGAGTCGATTGCCTTGGCCCTCGCCACGTCGATGCCGCCGCTCTCGAGTGCCCTCATCAGTGTGGGATGCCTCGACTCGAGGTCGATG
Source organism: uncultured Acidimicrobiia bacterium (assembly GCA_905480055.1). The sequence continues at coordinate 2,705 of CAJQOW010000307.1, read as the reverse complement.
GCGAAGCTCAGCTCGTTCTCCGTGCGTCGGCGAGACCAGGCGAGCGCAGCGCGGATCTCGGCTTCGGCTGCGAATGAGGCATGGACGTGGTCATCGACGTTGTCGCCGCTCTGAAGGACCGCTTTGACCGCGGTCATGTCTCGATACATCTGCGCCTGGAAGTGGCTGACCAGTCGCTGATGGGCCCGCAACAGGGACACCCGATCATGGCCAGAGAGGGTTGTCGGGTCGACGACCGACAGCCATGCGGCGAGCTCCGGTCCCGGAGGCATGTCGTCTATGCCCGGAGGTATTGCGCCTGTCCACACGGGTGGAAGGCCGGGGACATGTTCTTCCTCGGGTGACCCGAACGGCAGGTCGGAGCGATGCTCGTAACGATGGGTCGTAGTGGGCTCGCTGATACTGACCATGGAACGATCGTATGTCGTGCCTGTGACAGATCCGGGCCCCGAGGCGCACCCCGCTGCCGGGCGCCCGTGCGCAGATACCACGTTCCTGAGGCACCGCCCTCTAGGGTGAACGCGTCACAGAAAAGGAGCAATCGTGGGTGACTTCCTCAAGGCTGTCGTGGTGTTCGCAGTGGCGTTCGCCCTGTTCACCTTCCCGGCAACATGGCTGTTGATGCTGTTCTTCGGCAACCTCGGCATGGAACTGTCCTACATCGCGACGCTGCCGCTCGGAATCCTCGCATCCGTGCTGCTGGGTGGCGTGACGAGCAGGGCCTGGTAGCCACCGCCCCTCTCGATACCCCACTCCGGCGACCACCGGACGTACCTACGGAGCCGACCTAGTCGGTGAAAGGTGCGCGTTCTGGGCCCTTGCGTACGACCGCTGACCACACGGTTTCATAGTGATCCCGGTCGTATGGATCGATGTGAGGGAGCACGAACTCCTCCCACGCAGATCGCATCGGATCGGTCGAGGTGGTGTACATCCGAAGTCCAGCCGGGTAGCGGTCCAATACCGTTCTGAGCGACATCGGCGTCTCAACACGCGTCCTGGCATCGCCGGCGGTGAACGACGTGTTGATCTCCACTGCGAGCTTCGTCAGCAGCTCCCGTACCTCTGGGTCCATGTCCGGATGGCGGCGCTCGAGCATCGTGACCAGCTCTTCTTCGCCGGGGAAGTCCTTCTCCCAGATGATCCAGCGGTCGGCGAAGGCCTTGTTGAGGGTCTGCGTACCTGCATAGTCACGCAGGTCTGTTGGGTTGAGCGTTCCGAAGATGCGCACGTCCTTGCGGAGGCGCACCATCTCGCCGGTGGGGAGTTCGAGGGCCTGATGGCGGTCCAGGAGACCATGGAGCGCAAACAATGTCTCAGCGCCGGCAGCATTGAGCTCGGACAGGTTCACCAGAGCGGGGCCGCGCAGTGCCCGCGTGATATCGCCGTCCTCCCAGCGACTCTCCGTTCCACCCTTGCCGTCTCCGTACAGCTTGACCGATCCGATCAGCGTGATGTCACGCACCTCGCCCGTGAGCGGGATGCGGTAGTAAGGCGTCTTGAGCGTTGCGGCAAACTGCTCCAGATCGTGGTCCTTGCCCGTCCCCATGTGACCGCGGAGCGCCAGATGAAGAGGGGAGTCCGTGAAGTAGCCGCGGCGAATCTCCTCGAGGCGTGCGAGCCGATACTGCATGCCAAGATCGACGTAGTACGGATCGGGCTCGGGGATGTGCTTGAGGCGGTTCTCGTAGTCGTCGAGATCCTTCGAGATCTCCGGGGTCGGAAGCTCGACGTCTGGGCCGACGCCTGTCGGGTCTGTGAAGGTGACGGTTGTTGCCACGTGTGGTCTCCTCGTATCAAAGAGTGATGGTCAATTGCTCAGAACTTCGAGTTGTCGTTCGCCCGCCTGTGCCCACCATGAGTCGGCGCCGGAGGCGGCGATTGTGCGATACAGGGTGCTGCGGACGCCGTCGACCATGGCCGATGCGAGGTCGAGCGGCCGTTCCACGACCTGTGCCCGCGAGTAGGCGGCACGCACGGTGTCGTCACCGATGCCGATCCCGAGCACCGTTGCTCCGCTGTGTTCGATGTCGGCCGCGGTTTCTGCCAGAGCCTGGACGGAGCCTCGGGTCATGCCGTCTGCCAGCACCACGATGATGCGATGAGACGCTCGCTGGGCCGCCAGGCGCTCGGCGGCATGGGCGAGGTTGAACTCGTCGACGTTTGCTGCCTTGTCGAACATCGACACGGGTGGGCTCTGCTCGGGTTCCCTCCGAGCCCGTCGTGCTGCCTCTTGGGGCGAACCTGCGGTGAAGAAGAGCCCGGCGAGCAGATCCTCGGCAACCCGCCAGCGCATGTGGAACGGTTTGAGGAGGTAGTGGTTCACGGTTCGGGTGAGGCGCTCTGCGTTTCCGCCCTGGGCCTGCCGAAGCCCGGCCGTCGCACGGGACCGGCGCTCGCGGTAGCTCAGTTCGCTGTCGTCGAGGCCCGCTGCGAACGAACGATTGAAGATGGCAATCTCGAAATCGATCTGGAGCTCATCGGCGAGGTGTGCAAGCGTCCATGCACCAAGCAACGCGGCGGCCATGGCCCAGGGTGTCTTTCGTGATCCGCTGTCCCTTGGCTGGAGCATCGATGCCGAGCCATCGACGAGGAGGCTGATGGCGTATGAACGGCGTGACGGAAGATCACGCCGCTCGAACATGCGGTCGTAGACACCAGCGCCAAGAAGGAGAGGGGTGTAGGGAGAGAGGTCACCAGCATCG
>CAJQOW010000306.1 GCA_905480055.1 uncultured Acidimicrobiia bacterium | reverse complement strand
GCCCCCCTGGCTCACTACGTTCGCCCGTTCCCCCTAAAGGGAGGACTGTCAATCCGTTCGGTACGTGGCTCGTGGAGCCACGAGGAGCGGCAAACAGCCTATGAGCCGTGAGCCGTGAGCCCCGCATCCGCCGAACACCTCCCTCGTATCAGTCCCCCTTTCAAGGGGGACGGCAGAGGAACGCAGTGACGATGCAGGGGGATGACGCATGGCAAGGCTGGTGATTGTGCCCCCCTGGCTCACTACGTTCGCCCGTTCCCCCTAAAGGGAGGACTGTCAATCCGTTCGGTACGTGGCTCGTGGAGCCACGAGGAGCGGCAAACAGCCATGAGCCGTGAGCCGTGAGCCCCGCATCCGCCGAACACGCTCAATCGTATCTGTGCCCAGAGGGAGCGGGATGCTGTCTCGTTCGGGCTCACGGCTCACGGCCCCAAGGCTCATGGCCCACGCCTCATGTCTGACGACTGATATCCGTTTCCTGCCAGAATCTCGAGCATGTCCCTCTTGCTTCTGACGCATGAACTCAGCTTGCAGCATCGAACGCCTCCTGGGCATCCCGAGCGTGTCGAGCGCGTGGTGGCGGCTGTCGATGGGCTGCGGAGTGTGTCCGTGCCGGTGGTCGATGTGGAGGCACCGCGGGTCGAGCGCTCGTTGCTCGAGCAGGTGCACGACAAGGACTACATCGATGCAGTGCATGCGTTCTGTGTTGATGGCGGCGGTGCATTCGACGAGGACACCTATGCGGTGCCTGCATCGTGGGATGCGGCGATACATGCCGCCGGCGCAGGGCCTGCGGCAATTGACGGTCTTCGTCGTGGCGTGGCCGAGACAGCCTTCGTGGCCGTGCGCCCACCCGGCCACCATGCCGAACGACATCAGGCGATGGGGTTCTGCCTGTTCAACAACGTTGCCGTCGCCGCTGCCTACCTGCGGTCACATGGTGATCGGGTCGCCATCGTCGACTGGGACGTTCACCACGGAAACGGGACGCAACACTCCTTCTATCGCGATCCGGACATCCTCTATCTGTCGCTCCACGAGTTCCCGTTCTATCCGGGAACGGGGTGGGTGACGGAGACAGGTGCGGGGCCGGGCTCGGGAAACACCGTCAATGTGCCCCTCCCGTCCGGAACATCCGCTCCGTCGTACATGGCGGCGTTCGGCAGGGTCATCGTCCCGATCGTTGCGGAGTTCGCTCCCGACTGGCTCCTGATCTCGGCTGGGTTCGATGCCCATGTCGACGATCCACTCGGCGGGCTCCGCCTCGAGTCTTCGCACTACGGCCTGATGGCCCGCCACCTCGCCCAACTCGTTCCTGCACATCGAACCGTCGCCTTTCTCGAAGGCGGCTACAACCTCGACGCGATCTATGACGGCTCCCGCGCCTCCGTAGAGGGCACCCTTGCCAATGTTGATCCCGTCGAGCTCCCGACGGAAGTGACGGGATCCGCAGCCAGGGTGGTCGACCTGTCGGTCGAGTATCTGGTGCAGTACTGGGAACTTCGTTAAGAAGCCCAACCTTTCGGCCGATATCCCGGGTGGGTAACTACGAGGGCAAGTACACGCGCGGAGGGAACGCCATGGAACAGATTCCGAGCCTCGACGAGCTTCTTTCGAAGCTCCAAGCGACCGGCGGCTCCGATCTTCATATCAAGGTCGGGTCACCACCTGCGTACCGCATTGATGGCGTGCTGCATCTTGCTGAGCTCGAGCCGCTCACTGCCCAACACACCTCAGATCTCCTCGACGCGCTTCTTCCCGAGCACCTCAGGGAAGGGTCTTCCGAAGTCACCGATTTCGACTTCGCCTACGGCAAGTCCGGCCTCGGGCGCTTCCGCGTGAATTCCTATCGACAACGAGGTTCGGTAAACATCGTCGTACGCGCCGTTGCTCCGTCTTCACAGGACTTTGCGACGCTTGGACTCCCGGAAGTCGTCGGAAAGGTCTGCGACGAGCAGGATGGGCTGATTCTGGTCACCGGTCCGACAGGGTCGGGCAAGACCACGACGACGGCGGCCATGGTTGACTACATCAACTCCAGTCGCCGGGCCAACATCATCACCCTCGAGGATCCGATCGAAGTCCTTCACAAGGACAAGCGTTCGATCGTCAGCCAGCGCGAGGTTGGCGTCGACACGAAGTCGTTTGCGGAGGGCATGCGTTCGATCCTCCGGCAGGATCCCAATGTCATCTACGTCGGTGAGCTGCGCCAACCAGAGGCCCTCGAAGCCGCTCTCGTTGCAGCCGAGTCAGGTCACCTGGTGATCTCGACGATGTACACGATCGACGCCGTCGAGACCGTGCATCGCATCCTCGACTCGTTCCCGCCGTATCAGCAGCGCCGCGTGCGACAGATGCTTGGCACCTCACTGCGCGGGGTCATCTCCCAGCGACTCCTGCCCAAGATCGAAGGTCAGGGACGCGTTCCCGCCGTCGAGGTGATGCTCGGTACCGAGGGCATTCGCGAGCGGCTCGTCGACCCGGACAAGATGGACGAGCTGTTCGAGCAGATCGTTGAAGGTGGCTTCTACGGGATGCAAACGTTCGATCAGGCCATCACGGAGCGCTACGACGCCGGTGAGGTGTCCTTCTCGGATGCGCTCATGCATGTGACCTCCCCACGGGACTTCAAGATCGCCACTGGCGTGATGACATCAACTGGACCGGGATCCCCGCCTCCCACGATCTAGCTCCAACACAGGAGCCCGGCCCGAGACGAACAGCTCTCGGCATGCCCACGTCTACCCTCGCCGCATGCCTGAGTTCACCTGCCAAGACTGCGGAGACACCTTCTCGCTTTCGCAATCCGTCCTTGACCGCTACCCGGGTTGGACGCCGAAGCAGTGCATGTCCTGCCGGGACTCCTCCTCGAATCGCCGTCCGGCCAAACGCGGTGCGAAGCCTGTGTCCACGACGACTGATCCCACGACGGGGGTTTTCACCGACGGCAGTTCCGTGCCAAACCCAGGACCGGGCGGATGGGGTGCCGTGTATGTCGTTGACGGTGAGATCGTGGCCGAGGCACGTGGCGCCGAGGCAGACACGACCAACAACCGCATG
>CAJQOW010000305.1 GCA_905480055.1 uncultured Acidimicrobiia bacterium | reverse complement strand
TTCTTAGTTTTTCCTAGATTTTCCTAGGCTGTCGCCCGGTCTGTGGCTGGTCGCCCGGCTCCATCAAACATCACAGCCCTGGGGTTCAAGCTTTTGACCCTGCCACTGCACATCTGCGGCCACCGTCAAGATGCGAGCACTGCTGTGCCACTCTTCACAGTCCACAACCACCATGGGTAGCGCCGCGTCTGGTCAGGCCGAACGCGAGGCGTTCGAACGGAGGCTTGTAGCGTGGCAGGGTGCATCGGGTGCAGCGTTCGGTATCGGTCCGGCCGAGACCTTCAAGAGAATCACGCCGTAAGGAGTACGTATGGCCAGCCTGGTGTTGGGAGCAGGAATCGTTGGATCAGCCGCGACGTGGGACCTTCGGCGGCGTGGTCACGAGGTGACGGTCGCCGACGTCGATCGAGAGACAACTGAGCGGGTTGCGGAGGCCTTTGGCGCGACGGCCGTCACGATGGATGTGAGCAAGGGTCGAGATCTCATGGAGCTCATCGGCTTCCACGATGTCGTGGTGTCCGCCATCCCGTACTCGTATGGCTACGCCGTCGCATCCGCAGCACTGGCATCGGGAACCCACTACCTCGACTTCGGCGGCAACCCGTCCGTGGTAGCCGCCCAGACACGGATGCACCAGGACGCCGTCGACAACAATGTGATGATCGTTCCCGACTGTGGCCTCGCTCCCGGTCTGGCAAATGTGATCGGCGAGGGCTTGATCGAGAGTGCAGACGACGGTGTCATCGATTCGATCCAGATGCGTGTTGGTGCTCTTCCCCAAACACCGATCGGGACGCTGAAGTATCAGCTTGCGTTCAATCCTGCCGGGTTGATCAATGAGTATGCAGAGCCGTGCGAGGTCATCGAGGACGGGCATCACGCTACCGTGGAGCCCCTGGCACGCTTCGAAGACGTCGCATGGGCGAACTGGGGACCGCTTGAAGCGTTCTCGACCGCTGGCGGCACGTCAACCATGTGCTTGACCCACGAGGAACGGGTCGACCGGCTCGAGTACAAGACGCTTCGATTTCCGGGCCACGGCAGCGTCTTCCGTGCGCTCTACGAGATCGGCATGTTCGACGAGTCCCCTCGACAGATTGGCTCAGCCGAGGTCGCTCCACGCTCTGCCCTGATCGGGGCCCTCGAGCGCACCCTGCCTCGTGACGAGCCTGACGTTGTGCTGGTGCGGGTGTGGCGTGACCAGGCCGGGGTCAGAACCACCTATCAGATCGAGGACACGGCCCACGGAGCGTTCTCCGCTCTTGCTCGCACGACAGCATTCCCCGCAACTGCGCTCGCGGATCTCATGGTGCGAGGCGCGGTTCACCGCCCCGGGGTTCGAGCGATGCACGAGGCGGTACGCGAAAGCGAGCTCCTCCCGGAGCTCGCTGCAGTTCGCATCATCGCTGACCGTTCGACAGCGCCGATCTAGCGAGAATCGGGCCAGCCGGTAGGCGACGGGCTATACGTGTGGTTCGTAGCCGATCTTGTCTGATGTGTCGATGTCGAAGAAGTGCAGCTTGGACGTGTCAATCACGAGGTCCAACTCGGAGCCGTCAGGCACCGGCACATCGGCAGACACCCTGGCTGTGAACTGTGACTGATCACCCAACGATGCAGGATCCGTGCCACTGTCAGCCAACAGCTCCTCGATGTCGGGGGTGATCACCGGAGGCGTATCGATCATGAAGTGCGCATACGACTCGGAACCCAACAACTCATTCACATCGGTCTTGACCTTCACCGTGCGGTCGTGGTGACCCTCGCCGAGCACCCTGGCATCCTCAAAGGTTCCAGGACGGATACCGATCACGATCTTCTTCCCAAAGTACTGATCAATCCCAGGATGCCCATCAACGGCCGCCTTCTCGACATACACGCGATGTCCAGCAAACTTGGCCCACACCCTGCCCTCGTTGTCGGACTCCAACTCTCCATACACCATGTTCATCGCAGGAGAACCAATGAACCCGGCCACAAACAGATTCTTGGGGTTATGGAACAACTCCGCAGGAGGAGCCACCTGCTGCAAATTATCCGGACGATTCGCCGACACCGCCTTCAACACCGCAACCCGATGCCCCAACGTCATCGCCTCAACCTGATCATGCGTCACATACACCGTCGTGGTCTTCAAACGACCATGCAAACGCCCCAACTCCGTGCGCATCTGCACCCGCAACTTCGCATCCAAGTTCGACAACGGCTCATCCATCAAAAACGCCTTCGGCTCACGCACAATCGCACGACCCATCGCCACCCGCTGACGCTGACCACCCGACAAAGCCCGAGGCTTACGATGCAAGAAATCCGTGATCTCCAACACCTCAGCAGCCTCAGACACCCGACGCTCGATCTCAGCCTTATCCATCTTGCGCAACTTCAAACCAAACGCCATGTTGTCGTACACGCTCATATGCGGATACAACGCATAATTCTGGAACACCATCGCAATATCGCGGTCCTTGGCAGGAACATCGTTCACCACCACATCACCAATCCGCAGCATCCCCTCAGAGATCTCCTCAAGACCCGCAATCATCCGCAGAATCGTGGACTTAC
>CAJQOW010000304.1 GCA_905480055.1 uncultured Acidimicrobiia bacterium | reverse complement strand
CGAGGATCTCCAGCGCCCTGAGGACGCGACGCGGATTGTCGAGGTCAACATGGTCGCCAGCCAATGGATCGGCATCAAGGAGCAGTGCCCTTCGTTCGCCATCGGTGCGCTCGACGAGCATTGCCTTGGCGTCTGGGTCGGTGGGGGCAAATGAGAGTGGGTCCACGAGCGACCTGAAGTGGAGACCCGAACCCCCAACGACGACGACCTTGCCGTGCGAATCCAAGGCTGCCGCGATGGCATTGCGTCCGATCCGCTGGAACGATGGTGCAGCGAGGTCCTCGCTGGGATCGACGATGTCGATCATGCGATGTGGGATGCGCCTCCGGACATCGGGTGATGGCTTGGCGGTACCGATGTCCATGCCTCGATAGGCCTGCATCGAGTCAACCGACACGATCACGGCCCCATGGCGCTCTGCGAGCATTTCGGCGATGGCCGACTTCCCGGAGGCTGTGTGCCCGACGATAGCTACGACGCTCAGAGGATCCGCTCGCCTTCGAGATAGTGTGGCGCTGCACGGGTGATCCGTACCTCGAACATGGTGCCGGGTTGCCACGCGCCTGGAACATGAACGATGCGGTTTCCGCGTGTCCTCGTCGTTGCCACATCAGCGTTTCGTTTTGATGGTCCCTCGACCAGCACCTCCTCGGTACGCCCCACCTGGTGCTCGTTGTTCTCGAAGGTGATTGCATCCTGAAGCTCAATCAGCCGCTCAAACCGTTGTTGCACGACCTCAGGTGCAACGTGGTTCTCCATCGTCGCCGCAGGTGTTCCTGGTCGTGGCGAGAACTGGAACATGAACGCTGCGTCGAACCGGGCTGCTGCCATCACCTCGAGCGTCGCTTCAAAATCCTCGTCTGTTTCGCCAGGGAAGCCGACGATCACGTCTGTTGAAGCAGCGAGGTCCGGAACGATGCTTCGCATCATGGCGAGTTTGTCGAGGAACCGCTCAGCCGTGTAGCCGCGATGCATGGCGCTGAGGATGCGGTCCGAGCCCGATTGGAGAGGGAAGTGGATCTGCTCGCATACGGCATCGGTCTCCGCCATGGCCAACGCGACGTCCTCCCGGAAGTCCTTGGGATGGGGGCTCGTGTACCTGATGCGCTCAATGCCATAGACCTGTCCGACCCTCCTGAGGAGATCGGCGAAGAGCGGCTTCCTTCCGTTGAGGTCGAGGTCCCGGCCGTAGGAGTTGACGTTTTGGCCGAGCAGCGTCACTTCCTTGACGCCGTCCGCCGCAAGGCCTTGCACTTCACGGATCACGTCACCCGGTCTGCGTGAGATCTCAGCCCCTCGCACGATCGGAACGATGCAGAAGGTGCATGAGTTGTTGCAGCCGATGGTGATCGTCACCCATGCCGAGTGATCAGACTCCCGCTGGACGGGCAGTCCACTGGGGATGTCACTCGTTGACTTGGTTTCTTCCCAGATCTCGGTGATCGGTCCCCATTCGTCGGCATGATCGAGCAGGTCGACCACCCTGTGGACGTTGTGGGTGCCGAACACGACATCCACCCACCCTGCTCGGTCCTGGATGATGTCGCGTTCCTTCTGTGCCGAGCATCCGCCTACGGCGATCCTCAGGTTCGGATTGTCGTCCTTGGCTTGCTTGAGCGACCCGAGATAGCCGTAGAGCTTCGTGTCTGCGTTCTCCCGGATCGTGCAGGTGTTGAGGACGATGAGGTCCGCTTCGTCAGCCTTCGTAGTGGCTTCCATGCCGTCGGCCTCGAGCAGACCGGCGATGCGCTCGGAGTCGTGCTCGTTCATCTGGCAACCAAAGGTGCGCACGAAATAGCGTTGACCCACGCGTGACGGGACGCGCACTTCCTTGACACCCGGCATTCCGAGCATGGTGAGTTCGGCCATCGTGTCCGCTCGCGTTAGCGAGCGAAGTCCTTTGCCCGATACTCGCGAATCACGGTCACTTCGATCTGTCCCGGATACTGGAGGTCATCCTCCAGCTTGCGGGCGATCCGACGGGCAAGGTCTGTCGATCCCACGTCATCCAGCACGCCAGGATCCACCACGACTCGTACCTCGCGGCCAGCCTGGAGTGCAAACACCTTCTCGACGCCATCGAATCCCTGGGCGATCTCCTCCAACCGCTCGAGACGGCGAACATACGATTCGAGTGCCTCGCGCCTGGCCCCTGGCCTCGCAGCGGACACGGCATCGGCTGCCTGGACGAGGACTGCCGTGAGCGTGCGAGGTTCGACCTCGTTGTGATGTGCTTCGATGGCATGGACGATCGCAGCCTCTTCGCCGAAGCGTCGCGCGATCTCAGCACCGATGAGTGCGTGGGAACCGCCAACCTCGTGGCTCACGGCCTTGCCGATGTCGTGCAGGAACGCTGCACGCTTGGCCTCCGTGGCGTCAACGCCAAGTTCTGATGCCAGCATGCCTGCGATGTGCGCCGATTCGACGAGGTGATCGAGCACGTTCTGCCCGTAGCTCGTGCGGTACCGGAGCCTGCCGACCAATGTCGCAAGTTCCGGATGGAGGCGAGTCACACCAACTTCGAGCATTGCCCATTCGCCGGCGTCCCTGATCGACTGTTCGACCTCGTCCCGTGCCTTCTCGTAGGCCTCTTCGATCGACGTCGGATGGATACGTCCGTCCTCCACCAGTCGTTCGAGCGCACGTCTGGCGACCTCTCGCCGCACAGGATCGAAAGTAGACACCGCGACAGACTCCGGTGTGTCGTCGACGATCAGGTCGACACCGGTCACCGCTTCGAAGGTACGGAT
>CAJQOW010000303.1 GCA_905480055.1 uncultured Acidimicrobiia bacterium | reverse complement strand
AAGTCTCGGATGCGAGGGATCGCCAGTGCAATCAGCCTGTCGAAGAACTCCCACATGCGCTCGCCACGAAGCGTGACGTGTGCGCCAATCGCCTGGTTCTCACGCAGCTTGAAGTTCGAAACCGACTTGCGAGCACGGTTGACCTTCGGCTGCTGCCCAGTGATGGTGCGCAGATCGGCAACCACACCGTCGATGAGCTTGGCATCGGCGGCGGCATCGCCTGCTCCCATGTTGACGACAATCTTGGTGAGACGCGGGACCTGCATCACGTTGGAAAGCTCGAGGTTCTCCTGGAGCTGGTCCTTGATCTCAGTTTCGTATTGTTCTTTGAGTCGTGGAGTCATCAGAGGTCGTTCCCACACTTGCGGCACACTCGGTGCTTCCTGCCGTCATCGTCGAAGCGGGCACCGATCTTCGTCGGGCCGCAGTCGCTACACACGATCATCACGTTTGAAGCGTTGATCGGCATGTCCTTGTCGATGATGCCGCCGGTATTGAGCTCTCCGGTTGGCTTCTGGCTTCGCTTTGCTGTTGCGACGCCCTCGACGATGATTCTGTTCTTGTCCGGGTAGACACGAGCGATCTTGGACTCTGTGCCGGCATCCTTGCCGGAGATGACCATGACCGTGTCTCCTTCGCGCAGCTTCATCACAGCACCTCCGGGGCGAGCGAAACGATGCGCATGAACTTCTTGTCGCGAAGCTCGCGGCCCACGGGCCCGAAGATGCGGGTTCCCCGTGGCTGCTGCTGATCGTTGATGATCACGCATGCGTTCTCGTCGAATCTGATGTACGAGCCGTCTGGGCGACGGGTCTCCTTCTTGGTGCGAACGACGACAGCCTTGACGACCTCGCCCTTCTTGACGGCGCCACCGGGGGTGGCATCCTTCACCGTTGCGACGATCACGTCACCGACTGAGGCATACCGACGTCCGGAGCCACCGAGAACCCTGATGGTCAGGACCTCGCGAGCGCCGGAGTTGTCAGCGACCTTGAGTCGTGATTCCTGTTGGATCATCGGGCACGCTCCACGACTTCCTCAACACGCCACCGCTTTGACTTGCTCAAAGGGCGGGTTTCGACGATGCGCACGGTGTCCCCGATGTTGGCGTCGTTCGCCTCATCGTGGGCGTGGAACTTCGTCCGAGCCGGGATGGTCTTGCCGTACCTGGGGTGACGCTTCGTGTCACGCACCTCGACGGTGACGGTCTTGTCACGGCCGTCGGAAACGACGATTCCGACGCGTACCTTGCGGGTTGCGCGTTCCATCTACGCCTCCTCCTGCTGTGCTTCCCAAGCAGTGATTTCCTGCTCACGCATCACGGTGTTGATGCGAGCAATGTCCTTTTTGACCTGCTTGAGACGTGTGGTGTTGTCGAGCTGGTTCGATACGAGCTGGAAGCGAAGGTTGAAGAGCTCTTCCTTCGATTCGTCCAGCTTGTCCGAAAGCTCCTTGTATGTCAGCTTGCGAAGCTCAAGAGCGTTCATAGTTCTTCCCTCGCAACGAATTTCGTTTTGATCGGCAGCTTGTGGGCGGCGAGACGCATTGCCTCTTTGGCAAGGTCCTCATCCACACCGGACATCTCGAACATGACACGTCCAGGCTTGACGACGGCAACCCAGTACTCAGGGTTGCCCTTGCCGGAACCCATACGGGTCTCAGCAGGCTTCTCGGTGATCGGCTTGTCCGGGAAGATCGTGATCCAGACCTTGCCACCACGCTTGATCGCACGGGTCATGGCAATACGAGCCGCCTCGATCTGGCGTGAGGTGATCCACCCACGCTCCTGTGCCTGGAGGCCGTACTCGCCGAACGACACCTTGGTGCCGCCCTTGGCGTTGCCCTTCATGCGCCCTGTCTGCATCTTGCGGTACTTCGTCCGCTTCGGCATCAGCATGACTAGGCCTCCTTGCCGTTCTCTGCGTCGTCAGCCTCTTCTGGAGCATCCGCTGCTTCCTCGGCGGCTTCCACAGCAGCCTCAACGGCTTCTGCGGCGGCGACACTTGCTTCGACAGCCTCGTCTTCTGCGACTTCCGCGATCACCTCGTCGATGACAGCCTCTTCGACGGCGGCCTCGGCAACCACATCGGCAACCACGGCATCTGCCACTGCCTCAACGGCGACCTCGTCAGCGACTTCAGCAACCGCATCGGCGACGACGGCATCTGCGATCGCCTCCTTGGCAGCCTCGACGTCAGCTTCCTCGCCCGTTGCCTCGGCTTCGATGACCGCCTCGACAGCGGCAACCTCTGCAACTTCGGCTACAGCCTCGGCGACAACGGCTTCGGTAACTGCCTCTTCGGCCACGGCTTCAGCGACAACCGCTTCGGCCACTGCCTCTTCGGCTACGGCTTCCGCAGCGCCTGCCACAACGGCAGCTGCTGCTGCGGTGTCCACGGCTTCACGTGCTTCCTCGAGCTCGGCGGTCGCCTCTGCTGCGGTCACGACACGCTTGCCGCCACCCGCCTCGATGAGGCGCTTACCACTGGCCTTCTTCCCACCGCCAGCTTCGACGACACGCTTGCCGCCACCAGCCTCGATGATCCGGCTCTTGCTGCCACCGGCAGCTGCTTCAGCCCTGGACTTGACCGACTTGCGACGACGGCGCTCAGCGGGGCCACCCGTGGCGAGCCTGGCCTCGGCTGCTGCCTTGCCGGCAGTACCGGGACGCTGCATGACATCGCCCTTGTACACCCACACCTTGATGCCGATGGCACCAACGGTGGTCTCTGCCGTGGCCTGGCCGTAGTCGATGTCCGCACGCAGCGTGTGCAGCGGAACGCGACCTTCGAGGTACCACTCGCGGCGACCCATGTCTGCTCCACCGAGGCGTCCGGATGCCTGGACGCGAACGCCCTCGGCTCCTGCCTTCAATGCGGTTGACACGGTGCGCTTGAGCGCACGCCGGAATGACACACGGCCCTCGAGCTGGTCGGCGACGCTGCGTGCAAGCAGCGTGGCATCAAGCTCGGGGTTGTGGACTTCGATGACATTGAACTTGACCAAGCGGCCGGACAGGTCCTCGAGGCCGGCACGGAGACGCTCTGCCTCTGACCCGCCACGACCGATCACCACACCGGGGCGACCCGTGTGGATATCGATCTGAACCTTCTTGTCACCGACCCGCTCGATGTCGATCCGGGAGATCGCACCGCGCTTGAGCTCACCCTGGAGGTAGCTGCGGATCGCATGATCTTCCGCAACGTTCGCTGCGTAGTCCTTGTCGCTATACCAACGCGACTTCCAATCGGTGACGATCCCCAGCCGCAGGCCGTAAGGATGGATCTTTTGCCCCATCAGGCAACCTCCTCGGCTTCTGCGTGTTCTGCTACGACAATCGTGATGTGACTCGTGCGCTTCATGATCTTGGTGGCGCGGCCACGAGCACGCGGACGCCAACGCTTGAGGGTTGGTCCCTCATCTGCGTAGGCCTCTGCGACGTAGAGCTCGTCGGCATCGAGTGCGAAATTGTGCTCGGCATTGGCAATTGCCGAATCGAGCACCTTCTTGATGGTGTCGGCGGCGCGACGGTTGGTGAACTGGAGCACCACCCGCGCTTCGTCGACCGGAAGCCCTCGGACGAGGTCCAGCACGCGTCGCACCTTGAACGGCGACTGCCGAACGTGCTTGGCTTGTGCGTGTGCCTTCATCGCTTCCTCACTGATTCAAGGTGACCACGGAATGTCCGGGTCGGTGCGAACTCGCCGAGCTTGTGCCCGACCATTGATTCGTTGACGAACACAGGCACATGCTTGCGACCGTCGTGGACTGCAATCGTCAGACCAACCATCTCAGGGGTTATGGTCGAGCGGCGGCTCCAGGTGCGGATGACACGCTTGTCCCCGCCGGAGTTTGCCTTCTCGACCTTGACCATGAGGTGCTCGTCGACGAACGGCCCCTTCTTCAGGCTCCTCGCCATGGCTTACCTCTTCCCCTTCTTGGAGCGACGACGCACGATGTACTTGTCGCTCGCCTTGTTCTTCTTGCGGGTTGGCTTCTCGCCCTTGCCCCACGGGCTGACCGGGTGGCGTCCACCCGAGCTACGGCCCTCACCACCACCGAGTGGGTGGTCAACGGGGTTCATGGCAACACCGCGGGACTGTGGGCGCTTGCCCTTCCAGCGGTTGCGGCCTGCCTTTCCGATCTTCACCAGCTCGGCTTCGGTGTTGCCGACCTGGCCAATCGTTGCCCTGCAGTCCAGGCTGACCTGGCGCATCTCACCCGAGGGCAGACGCAACAGCGCAACGGCGTTCTCTTTGGACATCAGCTGGATGGCTGTTCCAGCGGAACGACCCATCTTTGCTCCACCGCCGGGGCGAAGCTCAACTGCATGCACGACTGTACCCGTTGGGATGTTGCGCAACGGAAGTGCGTTGCCCGTACGGATTTCAGCCTTCGGACCTGACTCGAGCATGTCGCCGACCTTGAGGCCGAGCGGGGCGATGATGTACCGCTTCTCACCGTCGACGTAGTGCAGGAGTGCAATCCGAGCATTGCGGTTCGGGTCGTACTCGATGCCTGCGACCTTGGCTGGCACGGCGTCCTTGGTGCGACGGAAATCAATGATGCGATATCGGCGCTTGTGGCCTCCACCGCGATGGCGCGAGGTGATG
>CAJQOW010000302.1 GCA_905480055.1 uncultured Acidimicrobiia bacterium | reverse complement strand
CGTAGGTGTCGAAGGCGTCGACACCTACGCCATTCCACCGGACAACCCGTATGCCGATGGCGTGGACGGGGCTCCCGAGGTCTATTGGATCGGTCTCCGCAACCCCTGGCGCTTTTCTTTCGATGCGTCGGATTTGTGGGTTGCCGATGTGGGTCAGAACGCGATCGAGGAAGTCAACGTTGTGCAGGCGGAGGCCCGATCCTTGAACTTTGGATGGCCGGTGATGGAGGGCACGAGCTGTTTCCAGTCGTCGAGTTGTGAGGTGGATCCCTACGTCCTCCCGGTCACCGAGTTTGGGCGCGATCGCGGCTGCTCCGTGACGGGTGGGTATGTGTACCGAGGATCAGCAATCCCCGAACTCGACGGTGAGTACTTCTATTCCGACTACTGCGGTGGGTTCCTGGCGTCTTTCTCGACGACGAACGGAGACGTGGACTGGTCGGATCGCGTGGAACGGCTGCCGAGTGTTTCGAGCTTCGGTGTCGGAGGAGATGGTGAGCTCTACGTCATAGGCCACAGCGGATCGGTCCACAGACTCGAGGTCAGCCGATGATCACGGTGGTCGGGTCGGTGAATCTGGACCTCGTCGCGGTGGTCGATCACCTTCCGGTGGCGGGCGAGACAATCCTTGCGGTCTCCCATCAACGCAATCACGGCGGGAAGGGAGCGAACCAGGCGGTCGCGGCAGCACGACTCGGATCAGACGTCGCCTTCGTCGGTTGTGTTGGATCTGATCCAGTTGGCAAGGAACTCGTAGCCTCGCTGATCGACGAAGGAATCGACGTATCGGGGATCCGCAACCTACCAGGGGCCTCCGGGATGGCGATGATCACCATCGACGAGCACGGTGAGAACTCCATCGTGGTGGGTTCTGGCGCCAACGCCGGTGTGATGATCGATGAAGATGCACAAGAACGTGTCGCGAGAGCATCGACCGTCCTGACCCAGCTCGAGATACCGATGACCGCCGTCCTCGACACCCTTCGGGTAGCAACTGGTACACGCATCGTGAACGCTGCTCCGGCAGTGCCGCTCCCAGCTGAGCTCCTGGCGGCCACGGATGTGCTCATTGTCAATGAGATCGAGTTAGTGGCGGTTGCGGGAGCCAGTGATCCGCAGGCTGCGCGTGGTCTCGGTGTTGGCACCGTCGTGATGACACTGGGAGAACGGGGAGCTCAGGTCGTGACGGCCGGCGATGTCGCCTATGTTCCTGCCCCCGAGGTTTCGGTCCGGGACACCACGGGCGCCGGAGACACGTTCTGCGGAGCGTTTGCCGCAGCGATGGACGATGGCCACGATGTGTTCGATGCGGCAGCTCGGGGAGTCGTTGCCGGAAGCATGGCGACGACCAGGATTGGCGCCCGGGAAGCGATGCCGAAACAAAGACAACTCGACGAGAGGATCGCGAAACTCCGATGACCACACGGCCCATCATCATCGACACGGACCCCGGCCAGGACGATGCAATCGCGATCCTGCTCGCCCTTGCATCGCCAGAGTTGGATGTGCTGGCCATCACGACGGTCGCTGGCAACGTGCCTCAGCCACTGGTCACGGTCAACTCGCTTCAGCTGCTCACCCTCGCCTCACGCACGGAGATCCCGGTCTTTCGCGGATGTGAGCGCCCATTGCTGCGGCCGCTCTATACGGCCGAGTATGTCCATGGTCCAACGGGAGTCGACGGTGCAACCCTGCCTGAAGCAGCGATGGCCCCCGATCCGGGACATGCCGTCGACCTCCTCATCGAAGCCTGCCTCCATTCAGGCGACGAACTCATCACCATCTGTCCGCTCGGTCCGTTGACCAACGTTGGAATGGCGATAGCTAAGGAACCGTCGATCGTCAGGAGGATCAGGGAGATTGTGTGGATGGGCGGGGCGTTCGTGGAGCCTGGCAACACGACGGACCTTGCTGAGTTCAACGCGTACGTCGATCCACACGCCGCAGACATCGTCTTCCGATCGGGTGTCCCGCTGACCATCGTCCCGCTGGACGTGACGCACAAAGCCCTGATGACTCCTCGACACATCGAGCGCCTCGACGCATACGGCACTGCAGTGCCGGGGCAGCCGCAGGAATGATCCGCTTCTATGAGCAGTATGACGTCAAGAAGTACGACATTCCCGGTGCGCCGCTCCACGATCCATGTGTCATCGCATACCTCGTCGACCCGTCGATGTTCGAGGGCCACGAGGCGTCCGTCGCCATCGAACTGTGCAACGAGGACGAGGTCGGCAACACCTACGAGGTCGATGCCGGCTCGCCAAACGCACGCATCATCACCGAGGTCGATGCCGACGCGTTCTTTGATCTCGTCGTGACAAGGGTTGGCTCCCTGTGATCGGCACAGGACCGCTTGACGGCCTCACGGTGATCGAACTCGCAGGAATCGGCCCTGGACCGTTTGCGACGGGCCTCATGGGCGATCTCGGAGCGACTGTTGTGAGGATCGAACGAGCGTCGGGCGGCACACCGTTGCCCATGGCTGCCGAGCGCATCGGTGTGCGCGATCGCCTTGTGCTCCATCTCGACCTGAAGGACGCACAAGGACTCGGGATGGCGAAGGATCTGATCGCTGGCGCTGATGTTCTCGTTGAAGGGTTCCGTCCCGGCGTGGCTGAGCGTCTGGGGCTCGGCCCGAAGGAGGCGACAGGCCTGAACCCTGCGCTCGTCTACCTGCGGATATCCGGATGGGGTCAGGACGGCCCCTACGCCCAGATGGCCGGCCACGACATCAACTACATCGGCCTCTCAGGCGTGCTTGCTGCGATCGGTGACGTCAGGCCGATTCCACCCCTCAACCTCGTTGGCGACTACGCAGGAGGTGCGTTGTACGGCGTGATTGGGGTGATGGCAGCGCTGGTCGCGCGGGGTGACACCGGACGGGGTGCCGTGATCGATGCGGCGATGGTCGACGGCTCGGCAGCCCTTCTGGCGCCCATCCTCGACCTCATGGCTGCAGGACTCTGGTCGGGCCGTCGCTCAGCGAACCTGCTTGACGGAGGCGCACCGTTCTATCGAACGTATGAGACCGCCGACGGCAGCTTCATGGCGGTTGGCGCCCTCGAAGAACCTTTCTATCTGCTGTTCGTCGAGGGGCTCGAACTCGATCTGGAGTCGTTGCCTTCGAGGATGGACCCTGCCAACTGGAGCCAGCTTGCTTCGGAGTTCTCATCAGCATTCGCTCGGCGCACGCAACAGGAGTGGTGCGAAGTCTTCGACGGCACCGATGCGTGTGTGACGCCCGTGCTCGCCGTTGCGGACGCGGCGGCCCATCCGCACAACCGGGCCAGGGACCTCTACGGGTCCCGAGAGGGTGACCTTGTACCCCACATGGCACCTCGCATCGGGGGTCATGACGCGCGATGTCGCGAGGATGCCGCCGTATCCGATATTCTGATGGCCACCGGACTCTCTGCCGAGACGGCACGACGGCTGGAGTCCGAAGGATTGAGCTACTGGGTGTGACTCGGGGCACCCTGTCAAGGCGGCGGTGGTCGGCGCGAACAGCGGCGATGCCGGGCGATGTGGAGGAACGATGAGAGCAGTTGTGGTCGGCGCGGGGGCGAGCGCTCGCGAACTGATTCGACGTCTCGGTGACAGCTGGTCGGTGACCGTGATTGATCCCGACCCCGACCGGTTGCGCCTCGCGGAGAAGATTCGTGATGTCGAGACGGTCGAGGGCGACGGCTCGAGTGTCGTGGTGCTCCGCGACGCTGGGATCGATCACGCCGTGACGGTCGTCGCAGCCACCGGCTCTGACGACGTGAACATCGAAGTGGCCAAACTCGCACGCGAGGCAGGCGTTGACCACGTGGTTGCGGTCGTACGCCTTCCCGAGCGTATCGATGAGGTGAGGGCCGTTGGCGCCGAACCGGTCACACCTGCCTCCCTCGCTGGCAGGGACATGGAGATTGCCATGGAACCGAGGAAGCTGACGTCCACCACGTTTGCCCACGGTCGTGCAGAAGCGATCGAGTTCGAGATTGCTTCGGACTCGCCGGTCCAGGGAAGGGCGCTCAAGGACCTCCACTCGGAGAGCTGGGTTGTTGCGGCCATCCTGCGAGACGGCGAGCTCGTTGTGCCACACGGTGCGACTCGGCTGCTCACCGGAGACATGGTGACCATCGTGGGCGCTGCATCGAACTTCCCAGATCGTGCGGACCTTTGCAGGGGGAGTATCGAGGTTCCCCCTCAACTTCGGCGGCAAAGTCGTCGTTCCCCTAGTCTCGGAAGCCGACCTCGACACGGTGATCGCCGAAGCTGCGTACTTCGTCCGCAACTCGAACGCGGTCTCGCTTGTCGTTGTTCACCGCGACCCGAAGACGATCAAGAACGCGGCTGATGCAGACAAGCTCGCCCAGCTTGTGGAGTGGACCGACAGTGAGGCGCTCGGCATCGAGGTTGAGCACCGTCCCGTTGCCGGTGATCTCCACACAGCGTGTGTCGAACTTGCCAAGACCGAGAGCGTGGGTGCCATTGTCGCCCCGATGTCCAAGGCTTCTACGGTACGCCCGTACTCCCGGATACCCAAGACGCTCAATCGCCTGGGTGCCGCTGGTGTGCCAGTCCTGCTCACACGCGGCGAACCTCGCTTCAGTGCCATCGTCGCTCCAGCTCGCCGGACGATTTCTGGTGACTCTGCCGCCCGTGCCGCGATCGACATCGCCAAGCGAGCCGGCCTTCGGGTGATCGGTGTTGCTGTTGCGAACCCGTCGTTCATGGGTACTGATGACCTGATGGAGAAGAAGCACGCAACTGCATGGCTTCGCC
>CAJQOW010000301.1 GCA_905480055.1 uncultured Acidimicrobiia bacterium | reverse complement strand
CACGCCTTCGCCAATCGGGGAGGACCCGTCTTCCTCGACACACCCTGGGATGTCCTCGGCGACACGGTTGAGGAGAACGCCATCATCTGGCCTGCGAGCTACCGACCAAACAGACCGGCCGGCCTACCCCAAGAGACCCTCGACGAGGTGATCGACCTGCTCGCCGGAGCCCACAACCCTGTGGTCTTCGCCGGCACTGGCATGCGTTGGACCAAGCAGCCGGGGTTCCTTGACGCGTTCAACTCCTTCGCCCGCTCCCTCAGGGCGCCGGTGTACCTCAACAGCCTTGCCCGTGGTTCGCTGCCGTTCGGACACCCCTACCTCGGCAACAGGTCGCGGTCGATGGCGCTGGGCGGGGCAGATGTCGTCCTCGTGCTGGGCGTCGATTGGGACTTCAGGACCGGGTTCGGCAAGAAGGTGAATCCCGATGCGACCGTCATCCAGATCGATGTGGAGCCGACCAAGATCGGCTGGAACAGGGACATGGACCTCGGCGTCGTCGCCGATCCGGGCGCCGTGGTTGCCCAGCTTGCCGCACATGACTCCCGGATCGCCCGCTCGGCGGATCCCGCATTCACCGAGCAGGTGTTGGCTGCAGAGGCAACCCTCCAGGCGATGGCCGACGAGGCGTCAATGGCAGACAGCGATCCCATCCATCCCGAGCGCTTCGCCCGCGAGGTTGCCGACTTCTTCGGTGATGACGCGATCGTATGTGCGGACGGCGGGGACATCGTGTCTACAACCGCCAAGTGGCTCCAGACGTCAAGGCCGGGCGGCCTGCTGGATCCCGGCCCCTTCGGATGCCTCGGCGTCGGTGCACCGTTTGCCCTTGCCGCCAAGGCCGTCGAGCCAGACACGAGGGTGGGCATCGTCTATGGAGACGGATCCTTCGGATTCAACGGGATGGAGTACGACACCCTCATCCGTCACGAGATGCCGGTGGTGGGCGTCGTTGGTAACGACGGTGCATGGAACAACATCAAGATGATCCACCGCATGATGGATCCCGAGAGCGCACACCTGTCTGACATCGGGTTTCGGCCCTACGAGAAGATGGTCGAGGGTCTTGGCGGATACGGGGAGCTCGTGACGAAGCCGGCAGAGATTCGGCCTGCACTCGAGCGGGCACAGGATTCCGGCGTGCCAGCCCTCGTCAACGTCGTCATCGACGAACAGATGCGAGTCTCATCCGCCTACGGCGTCTAGCGAGGACCGCCGGGACGCAGCGTCGAAGCAGGGTCCCTTGCTGCCAATGCCCTAGGATCGCCGAATGCCTTCTCGATGGAGCGGCGCGGGGCTCGACACCCGCGACATCTCGCCTCGGCGTGACCGGAGAGCCACGTGCATGTGATTGTCGCGGCTGCGGAAGCAGTTGAAGCCACGTCGGATTCAATCAACTGGTGGACCCTGATCATCGGCTTTGCCGGCGGTCTTGCCCTCTTCCTCTATGGCATGGATCGGATGACCGAGTCGCTACGGATCATCGTTGGCGACAAGGCTCGTCAGATCCTGGGGAAACTGACAACCAACAGGTTCACCGGGCTGCTCACGGGTGCTGGCGTCACTGCGGTCGTCCAGTCGTCGTCCGTGACGACGGTGCTGCTGGTTGGATTCGTGAGTGCTGGCCTCATGACGTTCCCGCAGACGATCCCAGTGATTCTCGGCTCCAATATCGGCACCACGATCACTGCCCAGATCATTGCTTTCAATGTGGCAGCCTGGGCACTTGGTCTGGTCGCGATCGGCTACCTCATGACGGCGATGGGCAAGCGGCACAACCGCAAGGCTCAGGGTTCGGCTCTTGTTGGCCTGGGCCTGATATTCCTGGGAATGACGGTGATGGGCGATGCGATGGAGCCCCTCCGAACCTACGAACCGTTCATCGATGCCATGGAAACGTTGGACAGCCTCTTCGTTGCGATCATCGTTGGAGCGCTGTTCACTGCGCTCGTGCAATCGTCCTCAGCGACGACCGGTGTGGTGATCGTCCTCGCGGGCCAAGGTCTCATATCGCTCGAGGCGGGAGTGGCGTTGATCCTTGGTGCCAATATCGGCACTGGCATCACCGCAATGTTGGCAGCCATCGGTAAACCCAGGGATGCCCAGCGCGTCGCAGTGGCACATGTGTTGTTCAACGTACTCGGCGTGCTGATCTGGTTGCCGTTCGTCAATCTCCTCGTGGCGGCGGTGGAGAACATCGGCGGCGGCGTGCAGCGAGAGATCGCCAATGCCCACACCATCTTCAATGTCGCGAACGCGCTCTTGTTCCTGCCGTTCGTCGGGCCGTTTGCTGCCCTGGTCGAAAGGCTCGTGCCAGACAAGCCACAGGTTGGGGCTATCGCTCCGCGCTACATCGACGACTCGCTACTCGCCACGCCGTCGTTGGCACTGGCCAAGGCCAGGATGGAGATGCTCCGGATGGCCGCCAGGGTCCAAGGGATGCTCAACTCTGTTCTCCCAGCGATCTTTGATGGTGACCTCGATGAGTTCGATCGAATCGAGGCCATGGACGACGAAGTCGACGAGTTGCACGGCATGATCCTCGAGTTCCTCGGTGTCGTATCGCAGGAAAAGCTCAGTGACCCGTCGGCCGCCGAGCTGGTTGACCTGCTCGAGGCGACCAATGCCCTTGAGGCGGTGGGTGACATCATCGAAACGAATCTGATCGCGCTGGGTCGCCAACGCATCGAGGTGGGTGTCGAGGTCGGCGAAGAAACGAGGGGGCTGATCGAGGACTACCACCACGATGTTGCCCAGGCTTTTGAGCTGGCGCTTGTGGCGGTGACGCAGAAGGATGATGAGTCTGCGCGTACCGTGGCCGGAATGAAGAAGCGGATCAATCAGGAAGAGGCCGATCTTCGGCAACGGTTCTCAGATCGGCTCGTCATCGACGAACCGAACCGTGTCGCCACATACCGGTTCGAGGTTGATGTCTTGACGCAGCTCAAGCGCGTCTATTACTTCACCCGTCGCGTAGCCAGGGTGGCCGTGCCTGAGGTTGAGCAGGCCAAGCTCGGTAACGAGTGAGCAACCGCCCGCCGGCCCACGCCTAACCTCGCCTGATGTTCAACGCCATCTTCTGGGGCATCATCCAGGGTCTCACGGAATTCCTGCCGATCAGCTCCAGCGGTCACCTCGTTCTCGTGCCTGCGTTGTTGGGCCAGGAGGGTCCTGATCTTGCGACGAGTGCCATGCTGCATCTCGGAACGCTCGGAGCCGTACTGGTCTACTACCGATCTGACCTTGCCGCCATGGCGAAGTTCGATCGGCCTGCAAGGCGCCTCATCACGTTGATCCTCATCGGGTCCATCCCAGCGGCAGTCCTGGGTCTTGCATTCGCCGACCGGATCGAAGAGCTCATCTCCGACCCGGTTGTTGTGGCCTACTTCCTGATACTCACTGGTGTGATCCTGCTTGCCACGACGCTGCTCCGTGTCGGTGACAAGTTGATGACCAACATTGGACCCAGGGACAGCATTGTGATCGGCCTCGCGCAGGCCCTTGCCCTGATACCTGGCATCTCGAGGTCTGGCATGACGATCTCGGCCGGCATGGCGAGGGGTATGGAGAAGACGCAGTCAGCGAACTTCGCATTCCTCCTCGGTATTCCGGTGATTGCCGGAGCAGGGCTGCTGTCGATCGTCGATGTGCTTTCGTCTGGCGAATCGATCCCTGCGGAAGTCTGGGTGGGCATGATTGCTGCAGGCCTCAGCGGATATCTGGCGATCGCAATCCTGCTCAAGCTGCTCGCTCGGGTGGGTCTTGCCCCGTTTGGTATCTACTGCGTGGCGTTCGGGGTCTTCTCGATCATCATGCTCTGACTCCGTTCCTACGGAGCAACAACGACCAGCAAGCTTCCAGATGCGGCGGCAACGGCGACCATGTCAACCGCCTGCTCCGGCACAGCCACCGCGCCCGGAACAGCGATGCCGAATTGGTCTGACGACGCTGCGATGGCGATGATGCCATCGACAGAGGAACCATCGTTGGTTGTGAGCCGGACCGCCGAGCCGACCGGCACACCCGGGGGCAGGTCAACCGGCACCGACCACCACCCTTGGGGAATAGTGGACCCTGAGCCAGCGACGGAGGAGGTCAGCGGGTCACCCTCACGGATGTCCACCAACGCCATGGCTCCGACCAGATCGGCTGGCGAGAAGGCTCCGAACGGGATGTCCCTCCATTCGATGTGGTCATCGGAAATCACCTCACCTCGAGCGATCTCTGCATTGGCGAACGGAACCGACTCCGTTGCCCTGTCTGAAAGCTCCCACAGGAGGGCCGCGATCACAATGAGGGTGGCAACACTCCAGCGGAGGTACGGCGGTCGTGCGAGGAGCAACACGACCGAACGTATCGACTCCAAGTCCGCGATGGAAGACCTTCGTTCTGTGCGCCGGCACGGTGAGGTGCCGCGTCCGCGGCTTCTACAATCGCCACCGTGACTCAGATCATTGCGGTCGTTGCCGCATACCTCCTTGGAAGCGTCAACTTCGGCATCATCGTTGCCGCCGGTGCAGGCGTGGACATCCGCTCGGTCGGTTCTGGCAACCCAGGAACATCTAATGTGCTGCGTGCCCTCGGAAAGAGGCTTGCGGCGGTTGTCCTGATCGGCGATGGCCTCAAGGGTGCGGTAGCAGCGGCGATTGGTGCGCTTGCTGTGGATCCCGAGTTTGGGTACGTCACGCTGCTTGCGGCCGTGATCGGCCACTCCTTTCCGATCTGGCATCGGTTCAAGGGCGGCAAGAGCGTTGCAACTGCGATCGGCGGATTCATCTATCTCGCCCCCGCTGTCGGCCTCGTGATCGGCGTCGCGTGGCTCATCATCGTGCTCGTCTGGAAGACAGCTTCGATCGCATCCATTGCAGCGATGCTCATCGTGGTGCCGGGCCTTGCACTTGCCGGTCGCACGACGACGGAGTTGGTATGGGCGACCCTGATCGCTCTTTTCGTGGTCGCCCGCCATGCGGGCAACGTTCGTAGGATCGCAACCGGTTCGGAGAGGACCGTCCAGTGACGGATGCAGCCAATGTCGCGAACCCACTCAAACCTCTCCACGAGGCGAGGGGCGCAGTCCTTGATGCAATGGAGCGCAGGCCATCGGTCGAGGTGCCTCTCGCCGATGCACTCAACCGGGTCACCGCAGCACCCGTTGTCGCCACGGAGGCTGTGCCGCCTTTTGCGAACTCGGCGATGGACGGCTTTGCCGTCCGCTCCGGCGATATCGACAAGGTGCCCATGACCCTCGACGTGATCGAGGATGTTCCTGCGGGCAGCGTTCCCACGCGGCAGGTCGGGCCGGGTCAGGCGACCCGCATCATGACCGGTGCGCCCATGCCGGGCGGTGGCGATGCGATCGTGATGGTTGAGGACACGTCGACTGTCGAGGGCTCGAGGGTCGAAATACGCGCGGTGCCATTGGAAGGCGCCCACGTTCGGCCAGCTGGTGGCGATATCGCGGTCGGAGATGTGGTCGTTGGTGCCGGCGTGCGGTTGACAGCACGACATCTGGCCAGCATCGCGAGTGCTACCGGAACCGTTGCTGTGGCGCAGCCCCCGGTCGTGGCCATCATGTCAACGGGTGACGAAGTTGTACCGCCAGACACTGGTTCGCTCGAACCAGGAATGATCCGTGACACCAACCGGGTAATGGTTGCGTCGATGCTTGACGGGCTTCGGATTCCGACAATCGACCTCGGCATCATCGGCGATGACCTCGAGTCGCTCCGCAATGCCTATCGGCAGGCTGCGAACGAGGCTGACCTCATCATCTCGACAGGGGGTGTGTCGATGGGCGACTACGACTTCGTCAAGCAGATCCTCGGAGAAACCGGCTCCGTTGAGTTCTGGCGTGTCGCGATGCAGCCAGCGAAGCCGTTCGCCTTCGGGTCGGTTGACGGTGTGCCCCTGTTCGGTCTCCCAGGAAACCCTGTCTCGACATTCGTCGCCTTCGAACAGTTCGTGCGGCCTGCACTGCTGCACATGATGGGTGCCACCAAGCTGCTCAGACCTCGGATCCGAGGCACCATGGGAGAAGATGTTGCGACCTCGGACGCCAAAGAGGTGTTTCTTCGCGTGCTGCTCGCACATGATGACAGTGGATTCGTGGCGCTGAAGTCGGGAGCGCAGGGCTCCAACGTGCTGTCGGCATTGGCCAACGCCGATGCTTTCGCCGTTGTACCGGTGGGTGAGGCCAACGTGACAGCCGGGGAACCTGTCATGCTCGAGATGTTCACATGGGACGAGGACAGGACACACAACGATGACTGAGTTCAGCCATATTGCCGACGATGGCGAGGTGACCATGGTGAATGTTGGAGACAAGGCGACTACGGACCGAGTCGCGCGAGCCAGGGCCTCGCTGGATCTCCTCGCGTCGACCCGCGATGCTCTCTTCGATGGTTCATTGCCCAAAGGTGACGCGCTTGCCACCGTCCGCATCGCTGCCATCCAGGGAGCCAAGCGAACTGCCGACCTCATACCGCTGTGCCATCCCCTGTCGATCGATGGCATCGATGTCGACATCGAACCGACCGCTTCTGGTGCTTGCATCGAGGTTGAGGTTCGCGTTGCTGGTCGAACCGGTGTTGAGATGGAGGCGATGACCGGCGCTGCGATCGGCGCCTTGACGATGTACGACATGGTCAAGGGAGTCGACCGAGGAGCTCGGGTTTCTGCGGTTGAGTTGCTGACCAAGAGCGGCGGTGCTTCGGGGGAGTGGCACCGTGCGTGATCTACGCGCCAGCGTGGTGACTGTGTCGGATTCGGTCGCGACTGGAACCGCCGACGACCTCTCAGGACCTGCAGCGGTGGGCCGACTTGAGGAAATCGGGTTTGCCGTCGTTGATGCAACGGTGGTTCCCGACGGCGTTGAATCGGTTGGAGCTGCGCTCCTCAGGCTGTCTGGATCTGTTGACCTGATCGTCACGACCGGCGGAACGGGGCTGGCTCCGAGAGACCTCACTCCAGAAG
>CAJQOW010000300.1 GCA_905480055.1 uncultured Acidimicrobiia bacterium | reverse complement strand
CAGGAACTTGGGTCCGGATCGACACTGTTCAGCGAGGGCGACGAACCCGATCAGGCATACGTGATCGACGCGGGCGAGCTGGAGATTCTGAAGGAGTCCGCGGGCCGCAATGTCCGTATCGCTGTTTCCGGACCCGGCGATGTGGTTGGCGAGATGGGGCTGTTGACCGATGAGCCCCGCAACGCAACAGCCAAAGCGCTGACTGATGCCACCTTGGTGTCGATCCCGAAGTCCGCCCTCGACGAACTGCTTGCTTCAAGCGCACCTGCCTCACGGGCGTTGTTTGACGTCTTCATCGCCAGATGGCGTGAGCAGGAGTCCCGAGTGCGTCAGTCAGAGCGGATGGCCCAGATCGGTGTCTTGACCGCAGGCCTGGCGCACGAAATGAACAATCCTGCCGCAGCCGTCGCAAGCGGCGCCGAGCGCCTCGAGCACGTGCTTGCCCTCCGCGACGAACTGGCCTCCGGCCTGGGGTCCGTGTCCGTTCCGGTCCCCTCCTCGACCGCTCCGGCAGGCACGATGGATCGTGCCGATGCCGAGGAGGCGGTCGAGGCCGCCCTCGAACACATCGGTGTCGATGATGCCTGGCGGCTCTCGCCCGTGCTGGTCGAAGCTGGTTTCGTGGCGACCGACTTTCCGGAGACGGCTGGACAGGAAGCGGCCACCGCAGTCCGAGTGGCGGCGACGGACGCCGAGGCCGCAGCGTTGCTCGCTGAGGTCGCCGAGGGGGCCCGCCGGCTCTCGGATCTCGTCAATGCCCTCAAGTCGTACTCGTTCCTCGACCAGGCGCCCGTTCAGGAAGTGAACGTCACCAAGGGCATCGATGACACGCTGCTCATCCTCCGATCGAAGATGAAGGGCATCGAGGTTGCTCGGGACTATGCGACGGACATCCCGCCAATCGTGGCGTATGGGAGCCAGCTCAATCAGGTGTGGACGAACCTGCTCGACAATGCGGCCGATGCGATCAACGAAGCGGGGATCGAGGACGGACGCATTCAGATTCGAGCGGGCCTCGAAGAAGCGTGCGTCGTGGTTGAGGTCGAGAACAACGGCCCTGCCATTCCGCCCGATGTCGCGGACCGAATCTTTGAAGCCTTCTTCACCACCAAGGCGCCAGGCAAGGGAACGGGTCTGGGACTCGATACTGCATACTCGATCGTCGTCAACCAGCACCGCGGCTCACTGGCGGTGACATCGGACGACACCCGGACCGTGTTCCGGGTGGTTCTTCCGACGACACAGGATGCTGCAACTGTCTGACCGGTGCCACTCCGGTGCAGGCCAGCTAGGTTCCGTGTCCCGGACCGAGAGGACACACCCATGAGCGCACCCTGCCCCCACCTCGAAGACATCCCGCTCGTCGACATGCCAGAGGGTGGCTGCGAAGACTGCCTCGCGATTGGTGACTCGTGGGTGCATCTGCGGTTCTGCGTTGCCTGCGGCGGCACGAGGTGTTGTGACTCATCGAAGAACCAGCACGCCCGCAAGCACGCGGCAGCGACCGGCCATGGGGTCATCCGGTCAAAGGAACCCGGTGAATACTGGGCCTACTGCTATCCAGACGACGCCATCGTGCGCACGGGCTGATGCACGCCGGACTGCGGCACACCGGACACGCGAGAGGGACCCCGATTGGGGTCCCTCTTCGCCAACCGATCCGCCCTGGCCAGGGATCAGTGTCACTGACCGACTTCGGGTCTCAGGCATGTATACGCCTGCTCGTTGTGGGCGATCCCACAGCCATCGGCGGCCGGTATTGGCCTTTGACCAACGTCGCGCCGATCGGCATGGTTGTCAACCGAATTCGGCCGGAATCGGACGCAATCGCCACCTGAGATTGCCGCGCTTGCTGTCGCAGCGCCTAGCGCGGCAGGTACGAGAATCGCGCCCGGCTGTCGAGTTCGGCGAGCACAACCGGCACCACGAGTTCCGGCGCCGTGTCATACCCATCGACGTGGGCGGTGAACCCCTGCCTACCGCGTTCGCACACGCCGTCGCCAGCCGCACACACATCGACCGCGACCGCGCTCACGTGGTGCGGCAGGGCAATCGCTCCGAATGCTCCATCGCGTTCGGCCAACGGATCACCGAGCCGGACGATGCCTCGCTGGGTGGCATCACGCGTCGGGTCAGCCAGTAGCACGACACCGGCGATGCGGACGGAGGGTTGGACATTTGCGAGGGTGTTCTTGATGACCTGGGCGCCTTGGGAATACCCCACCAGCACGAACTCAGTCGAGGGGCACGCGGGTTCCGTGGCGTCGAGCGTCGCACGAAGTGCGTCCGCGCCGGCACTGACGCTTGCGTCGTAGGCACCGGTGAGGAGCACGAGACCGAGCGAGTCGCTGACCGATATCGCCGGATAGTCCAAGGGCTTCGAAGTGACCGAGAATCCGCGGCCGATGAGAGCGGTTTCGAGGGCATCGACCACGCCACCGGTCTGGTCGCCGTATCCGACGGACTGCCCCGATCCACGAACACCGACGATGTGGAGATCCACGCACGGATTCACCGCAGATGCTGGCGGTGACAGGAGCGCCAGTACGAGGGCGAGGGCGGTGACGATCATGCCCGCGATCGTAAGCCCGAAGTTCCGATATTGGACCGCGCCCATCACGGCATCGAGGAATATCGGCATCTGGATCGGTGGTTGTGATGAGCTCGATCGGAGGGAGTCACCGTGGCGGATCGGAATGCAGGCATCCTCGAGGAGTTCCGCAGCAACTCGGGCAAGGTCGGAGGCATCTTCGAGGGTCACCCCATGCTCATCTTGCACAACACCGGCGCCAAGTCCGGGGCGCAGCGCTTGAATCCTCTGCTCTACCGAAGAGAAGGCGACCGAGTGTTTGTCTTCGCTTCCAAGGGTGGCGCCTCCCAGAACCCGGGCTGGTACCACAACGTGAAGGCAAGCCCTTCGGTCACCGCCGAGATCGGCTCAGAGACGATCTCGGCTCGGCAACCGAGGAGACCGGATCAGAGCGGGACGAGATCTACGCCAGGCAGGCGGCTGCGGATGCGCGGTTCGACACCTACCAGAAGGCAACAGACCGCACGATCCCGGTGATCGAACTCATCGCAGACTGACGCTCGGGCCTCCCGGCCACCTGCCAGCATTCGCTTGTGTCACACCCTCATGTGACAATCGATACATGACCGAGACCCGACGCCTCCCGAATGCACGACGATCGGGGCTCGGTGGCGGTGACATAGGTCGGTGCCTGACGCGACTCCATCACGACCGGTTCACCACGCGTGAGCGTGTTGTGGACGAGGTACGCGATCGGACAATGGCGAGGGGCATCGCCTTTGAGCACGACGTTCTGGCCAACCTTGAAGCACAGTACGCCGGGATCGCCGACCTGGCTTCCACCTCGTGGGATGGTCGCGAGGCGGCAACCCTGTCCGCGATCACCGGCGGTGCGACGATGATCCTCGGAGGTCGGCTCGCGAGCGCGGATGGCAAGCTGGTCGGCATGCCGGACATCCTGATCAGGGATGCGACCGGGTACCTTGCCATCGACGTGAAGGGCCACAAGGTCGTCGGTTCACGCGGGATCCCTGCGGTGTGCGCCCCTCTCGATGACCTGGTCGACACGAGCGCCGATCCCTCCCGTTTCCGCTCGAACCGAAAGCGCGATTTGCTCCAGGTCGCCCACTACCGCCACCTGCTCCAAGGCATGGGACACGCATCCGAACGACCCCTCGGGGGCATCATCGGCACGGACGAACCCCTCGTGTGCACGTGGGTTGATCTCGAAGGCGGTAGCCCATCGCTGATGGCGGAGCTCGCGACGTATCTGGTTGTCGCAGATGAAACCATCGCCTGGGGAGCTACCGACGATCAGCCGCTGGTCGAGCCATGGATGAGACGAGAGTGCGACACCTGCCCCTGGCAGCCCTTGTGCCTCTCAGCGCTCATCGATGTCAACGACCCGACCCTGCTTCGGTCGGTCAGCGGCGAGACCCGCGCCGTGTTGAGGGAAGCAGACATCACGACCGTCGCCGACGTTGCCGATCTGGATCTCGAGTCGGACCTGGTCGAGACACACGTGATCCTCCAGGCGCGTGCACGAACGGCTGGTTCACTGCTGAGGCGAAACGCAGGCGACAGCAGCCTTCCGCTGCCCCGGGCACCTGTCGAGGTCGACCTCGACCTGGAGACATTGCGGGACACGACCTATCTCGCTGGCTTGCTGATCACCGATGATGCGGGGAGCCGCTACGAGCCCGTCGCCGATTGGACCAACACGCCAGAAGGAGAGCGGACCCTGCTCGAGGCACTCTTCCAACGCTTCAGCGAATGGGCACGGCCCGACACCATCGTCTACCACTGGACAGGCTTCGAGATCGACCGACTCGAGCAAGGCGCACAGCGATACGACCTCGGGATCCCTGGATGGGACTCCGTGCGCGAGTGGTTCGATGCCAACGCTGTCGACCTCTGCGACTGGACACGTAACCACCTCGTATCACCCAATGGGCACGGCTTGAAGGTGATTGCGCCCTTGTGCGGTTTCAACTGGAGGGACGATGACCCGGGAGGCCTGCAGTCCGAGATCTGGTTCGAGGCGCTCCAGGCCGGCGACGCCGACATGAAGGACAGGCTCCTCGAATACAACGAGGACGATGTGATCGCACAGCTCGAGGTGCGTGAGTTCCTCCGCCGGTCGGACTCAGGTGTCGGACCAGGTTCGGCGCTTCGGTCGGTCATGGAATGGCCCCAGTAGCGAAGGAGCCGTCACCGCACGGGGCTCGGTCGGTCGCGTGGCGGACGCTGCTCGGGCGGATTCGGACCCAGAACGTGGCATCGCATGCGACACTGCGTGCGAGACCGTGGAGGTTGCATGGAATACGAAACGATCATCGAACCATTCCGGATCCACACCGTTCAGGCCATCGACCTGCCGGATGAGCACCAAAGGCTGGAGGCGCTGGAACGGTCTGGCTACAACCTCTTTGG
>CAJQOW010000299.1 GCA_905480055.1 uncultured Acidimicrobiia bacterium | reverse complement strand
GCGACGGGGAAGGAGCAGTGCCCGAGCTGCTGCCTCCCTGAATTTCGATGTGAACAGGGCGCTGTCTGCCACCTCGTCGATGACGATGTCCTCCACCGTTGCGGCGTCGAGAGCGACGATTGCCGTATCGGGAGGAGTGTCGACATCTGGGAACCGCAGGATGATCCCGTCGTCCGACCAAATGACGTCGACGGTGCCTCCGGTCTCGTTCCGGTATCGGTTGCGGATCGCAAGCGCCCAGGGCGCGTGGACGCGGCCGCCAAAAGGGGACAGCACCACGATGCGCCAGTCGCCGATCTCGTCGCGGAAGCGTTCCACCACGATCGACCGGTCGGTTGGCAGGGCGCCGGTGAAGGCGAGTTCGTCGGTGATGAAGGTTGCAAGGTTGGAGGCAGCGAGAGCATCGAGCCGGTATTCGTCCGTGAGTACCGTTGTCGCTTCGTCAACGCCGAGACCACCGATGCGCCTCGTAAAGGCTCCCACGGCCCGGCCAAGTTCCACGGGCCGTCCGGGTGCGTCTCCGTGCCAGAACGGCATTTTGCCGGCAGCGGCAGCGGGAGCAGGCGTCACCGTGACCCGGTCCTGACTGATGTCGTCGATCCTCCAGGTCGTCGATCCGAGGACAAACGTGTCGCCTGGTCGCGACTCGTACACCATCTCCTCGTCGAGCTCTCCCACGCGGCCGCCATCGGGAAGGTTCACCGTGTAGAGGCCACGGTCGGGAATCGTTCCCGGGTTGGTGACCGCCAGGAGGCGAGCGTTAGATCGTGCGGAGACGGTTCCTGCGCCGCGGTCCCACACCACTCGTGGTCGCAGTTCGGCGAAGTCGTCCGACGGGTATCGCCCCGAGAGCATGTCGAGCACCGACTCGAAGGTCTCACGGGTGAGTTTCCTGAATGGCATGGCACGCCGGACGGTGTCAAAGGCATCGTCCACTCCGAAGTCGTCTACAGCAGCCATCGCAACGAGTTGCTGGGCGAGCACGTCGATGGGGTTCTGGGGCACTGCGGTCGCCTCGATGGCACCGGCATACATGCGCTCCACCACAACAGCTGTCTCGAGGAGATCGCCACGGTGCTTGGGGAAGATGCGCGCCACCGACGGGGCACCGACCTGGTGTCCGGCCCTTCCAACCCGCTGGAGTCCACGAGCTACCGAGTTCGGCGATTCCACGAGCACGACGAGGTCGACCGCCGCCATGTCGATGCCGAGCTCCAGCGTGGAGGTGGCGACAACGCCTCGCAGCGTGCCGCGCTTCAGACGGTCCTCGATATCGAGTCGTTGCTCGCGCGACACCGAACCGTGGTGGGCTTGGACGATCTCATCATCGGCGAGGCGGTTCAGTTCGTTTGCCAGGCGCTCGGCCAGTCCGCGGCTGTTGACGAACAAGATCGTGCTGCGATGCTCGAGTACGAGGTCGAGTAGCCGGGGGTACATGGCAGGCCAGATCGATCGATGCTTCGGCTCGTCGAGATCCTCGATGTCAGCCTCGGGCCGAGTCATGTCCCTGACCGGAACAACGATCTGGATGTCCAGCTCCTTGTCCGCAGGGGCATCGATGATCGTGACGGGACGCGGCGTCCAGGTGTCGTTGGTTGCGATGCCGCCCCCGAGAAACTCTGCGATAGCTTCGAGCGGGCGTTGCGTCGCCGACAGCCCGATGCGCTGGGGCGGCGTGGCGGTGATCGCATCAAGCCGCTCGAGGCTCAGAGCGAGGTGGGCACCCCGTTTTGTCCCTGCGAGCGCATGGATCTCGTCGATGATGACCGTCTCAACGGTGGCAAGTACCTCCCTGGCTCGCGAGGTGAGCATGAGGTAGAGGCTCTCTGGTGTGGTGATGAGCAAGTCGGGTGGGTTGCGCAGCATCGCTTGACGCTCGGACTGGGGAGTGTCCCCCGTCCGCATCGCGACGTCGATGTCGGTAGTTGCGACGTCCAGCTTGCTCGCCTGGGCCCGGATGCCGGTGAGGGGCGCTCGGAGGTTGCGATCAACGTCGTAGGCGAGCGCCTTCAGCGGTGAGATGTACAGCACTCTGCATCGCTCCCGTCGCGGGGGAGCGGGCGTGTTCATCAACCGATCGAGCGACCAGAGGAATGCCGCAAGGGTCTTGCCTGATCCCGTGGGGGCGTGGATGAGCGTGTGGGATCCGTCGGCAATCGCCTGCCATCCCATCGTTTGCGCTGGGGTGGGGGCGTCGAAGACGGCGTTGAACCAGCCAGATGTCGCAGGCGAGAATGGGACGTTGTCGGTCACCCTTCAAGGCTACCGATGGGGTATGTCATGAACGTACGAGGAACCGTCAACCACTACATGAAGGTTCTGGGAATCGCTCAACAGAAAGGGTTTGCGAGCGGACCCTCGACACGCGGTGGAGGTGGGGCTAAATGACAAAACCGACTTATGCAGTGTTCTGTGGGTAAGACTCAACCTGTTTGCGAGGTGCGTTGCGTGCCTGTGACAGGATGTGACCCGGGGAGGAACTGGGTTCAGCCCGCTGCTTCGACCATCGTGCGGGCGAGGGATGCATCGACCGGACCCGTCGGGATACCGTCAACCTTGATCGACGTGCCGATGATGGCGCCATCGGCGGCGCCGAGCATCGCCTCGATGTTGCCGAGATGCACTCCAGAACCCAGGAAGACGGGGAGGGTGCTTGCTTCGCCCACGGTTTCCACGTCCGACAGGTCGGCGGGAGATCCGGTGCCCGCTCCCGACACAACGACCGCATCAGCGCCTGCCCGTTCGACGAGGTCGTGGGTGGCGTCGACCAGCGACAGGCCCGCCGGCGGCGTTGCATGCTTGACGAAGACATCGGCCATGATCGCAACGTCTGGGCAGATCGCCTTCTGGAGGCGAGCCACCTCGGCAGCCTTGCCGACGATGGGGCCCTGGTCGGTGAACATCGACCCAGACAGGACGTTGACTCTGATGAACGATGCCGGCGTTGCAGCGGCGACAGCCAGGGCTCCGAGGGCATCGTTGCGCAACGCGTTGACGCCCATCGGTATCTGGGCAGCATCGTGAACCGCGATGACAGCTGCCGTGAGTGAGGCGATGGTCTCCTTGGGTACGTCATCTGCAAAGAACGGAGCGTCCCCGAAGTTCTCGATCATCAGGCCGTCGAAGCCGGCTTCGGCGATGATTCTGGCGTCGGCGACTGCGGCGTCAATGACGGAGGTGAGGTCCCCGTTGAATCCGGGGGAGCCGGGAAGCGGTGCGAGGTGCACCATGCCGATGAGCCTGGGAAGGCTCATCAGTACACCTTGGCGATGAGGAGTGCCTTTTCTGCGTCTTCTCCGACCGCCTTGAGACCGGTCTCATCGGCCGTGGTCCGCTGAACAACGAGTCGGCACCAGT
>CAJQOW010000298.1 GCA_905480055.1 uncultured Acidimicrobiia bacterium | reverse complement strand
CCTCGTTATGCCGTAGTTGTGCTGGTCGTAGCGAACGCCACCCTTGAGGTAGGCAGACGGGAAGCTGCCCTCGAAGGTCAGACCTGCGGCTTCTGCGACCCGTGCGGAGGCGATGTTGACATGCATGACGGGCGCCCAGAGTCGCATGTAGCCACGATTTCCCAAGAACTCATCAACGAGTACTCGTGCGCACGCCGACGTGATCCCCCTGCCCCAATGGTCTGGGTGCAGCCACCAACCGATCTCGACGTCGCCCGTGTTCTCTCCGCTCGCTGGGAATCCCCCGATTCCGCCGCGGAGGGCGCCGTCGACGAAGATCGCATACTGCGTCGGAGGATCGTTCCTTGTTGCGACCTCGATCCAGCTCTCGGCATCGTCACGCGTGTAAGGGCTGGCGAACTGGTCGCCCATGAAGCGAGGGATACGGTCGTCACCCGCTGCGGCCATGAGATCCTCGACCATCTCCCAAGCGAATGGGCGCAGCTCAACACCGTCGATCGCTGTGGCCAGGGTGAGATCGCGATCGTCGGTCTGCACCTCTCCAATCTCGGGAGTCTCGTATCGACCGCCAGTGCGCCAATACGCGCCATCGGCACGATCCATGAATCCTTCCTCAACCATGTATCGCCGGACGGCGGCGTAGTCGTGGTACATCAGCTGGATCTTGAAGTTGACGTCCCTCTCCGGGTATCTGCGACCCGGCTCGAACTCCTGGGCGAACTTCTCGACAACCAGTCTCCGCTTGGACGCATTCGATGGCAGCTTGACCAACCGGTCGCCGTCGAAGAAATTGCCCAAGGTTTCCGCCTCGCGTGGTGTCCAGGGTCCCTCGACCGGTACGCCTTCGGGTCGCCTGTCCCGAGGAAGCTCGCGAGCGACAACTCGGAGCACGTCGACCTGGAGCATTCCATCGTCGTCAAGAAGCCCGAGCGCCCTCAGGTCGCCAACGGCCCCGGCCACATCACGCTTCTCCGCGCCGGTGAGATCTGCTACTGCTTCGATGGATACCGGGCCGCTCACAGCGTTGCCGGCGACGGCGAGACGGAGCGGATCGACGAGGGCCCGCAGAAGATCAAGCGATGTGGGCGTTGGCATTACTCACCTCCGATGCGGACGGCTCCGGTCCTCCTGG
Organism: uncultured Acidimicrobiia bacterium; assembly: GCA_905480055.1. Next base: position 2,109 of record CAJQOW010000298.1, on the reverse strand, counting down.
GATCGGCGGCCCCGACCAGGGAGTCATCAGGTTTGAGCGCGGCGGCCTGAACGCCGCCGAAGTACATCGAGTGATGGGGCAGTGGCCGCATCTCGAGCCCTTGCACGAGCGATACATCGATGCCCGGCTCGAACGCAAGGGTTGGCGCGCCTTCGAAGCGTTCCGCGTGCATACGGGGTGCTGAAACGGCTTCGTCAAGCGGCAACCCGCCCACAACATGATTGAGGAGCACGGTTGAGATGGCTGTGGTGATCCGGTCTGCTCCGGGCGAACCGATCGCGAGCACTTCGCCATCCTTGGATCGAGCAACCGTAGGAGCCATGTTGGACAACAGCCGCTGCCCTGCCGGCAGCGCATGCAGCCCTTCTGAGGTGAGCTCGATCTCCCCCAGCGAGTTGTTGAGGCCAAATCCATATCCGGGAATCACCGCGCCCGATCCATATCCAGCGGACACGGTGACCGAGCACGCAAGCCCGGTGTCGTCGACTGCCGAGGTGTGGACGGTGGAAGGAGACCGATGGATCGCCTCGAGATCACCAGCGATGGCAAGATCGTGAAGTGCGTCTGCGCCAGCGAATCGGTCAAGATCTCCATCAAGGCGGTCTCTCCGGAACGAGAACACAGCATCCTGCGCGGCGGCATAGGTTGCGACGTCTTTCGCCGACCATCCTTCGATGTGTAACCGTTCGATCAGCGTGAGCAGAGCAGAGAGGGTTGTCCCACCGACGGCCGGTGGTGCGTTGGTTGCGACGTCCCAACCATGAAGTCCAATGCGAGCAGGCGGACGGACTACGGGCTGGTACTCCTCGAGATCATGTTCCGTGATCAAACCACCGCGTTCACTCGCTGCCCGGACGAGCGACGCAGCAATGTCTCCGCGGTACAGCGCACGAGCTCCCTCGTGGGCAATGATCTCGAGGCAGTTGGCGAGATCAGCGATGACCACCGTGTCGCCGTGTTGGACCGGCGTGCCATCATCTCGGTGATAGATCGGCGAGGTTTCGGGATCCCAGCCGTAGATGACGTCATGTGCGTACTCGAGGTAGTAGGCGCTCGCCTGCGACACCTCGAACCCGTCGCGTGCCAATGCTACCGAGGGATAGAACAGGTCGGCCCATGGAATGGCGCCGTACCGCTTCGATGCGGTGTCAAACCCGGCCATCGCTCCGGGGATGGCAATACTCCCCCAGCCGACAACGGTGTGCATTCCGCCGCCGTATCCCATGAACACCTTGTCCGTGGTCACCGTCGCCGCGGATGGAAGGCCCCGACCCGGCATCTCCGCGTAGGCATCGATCACCACAGGCTCGTCGTCGCCCGGCCAGATTGTTATGAAGCCACCAGCTCCGGGCGACACGATCCCGAGTTCCGTCGTCATCGAAGCCAGGACCGCTGCGATCGCGGCATCGACTGCGTTTCCCCCGGCGTCTGCGACTGCCTTGCCTGCGTCTGCAGCTGCATCCGAAGCTGCTGCGATCAGTGTTCGTGCCATTGCGGGCAGATTAGGCGGCAGACGGCTCCTCATCTGATTCGATGATCTCGGGCTCGCGGATGTTGACCTGGTGGGCAATGACTTCGATGCGGCTGCGAGTGTCGCCGTCCGTGGACCAGAACCGGCGCTGCACCGCTCCAACCACCCAGACAAGCTTCCCTCGGACATCAAGACAGTCGACGAGTTCATCGGGCGGGTCCCACAGAGACACCGGAATCACGTCAACCCGCCTTCGGGGCTCGGTTGATCGCACCGTGACCAGATACCGAATGAGCGTTGCTCCGGAGGTGAACGATCGCACCTCCGGCTCGGCAGCAATGTGCCCGGCGAGAACGACGAGGTTGAGGTCCATTGCACTTCCTTTCTGTGGAAGTGCGGGACTTATGTCAACCTATCGGGCGGGTGTGACGCCTTCCCTGCCGACACCGGGGCAGATGCGGTGTGTGAGCTCGAGCGGCGTCAGTTCGAAGCTGCCTGAGCGATTTCTGCTTCCAGGGTTTCGTAGCCAGGGAACGAAGGATCTGCCACCACGATCGTGTCCGAGAATCGCTTGGCCTTCGCCACGTCACCCTGCGCTGCGGCCACCCTTGCCGCGACGAAGTATCGACGGAGGTGGC
>CAJQOW010000297.1 GCA_905480055.1 uncultured Acidimicrobiia bacterium | reverse complement strand
GCGATCAAGCTGTCCTCTGCCTTCACGCCGTTGATCCGGATCGCCATCCTTGTCGGGTTCACCGCAACACTCGTGTGGGGTGGTTTCCAGGCGCTCGAGGGCGATCTCAACGTCGGCCTCTACTCGGTGATGGTGTTTCTGACCCAGAGGCTGCTGTGGCCGCTGACTCGCCTGGGCCAGACCGTGGACCTGTACCAGCGAGCAATGGCATCCACGAACCGCATCCTCGATGTCCTCGACACCAAGCCGACAATCATCGATGGCGACACGCACATCGACCCAGCCGCTGCCAAGGGGCTGATCGAATTCTCCGACGTCGGCTTCGCGTATGACAAGGGCTTCCCCGTTCTCGAAGGAGCACGGCTCACGATCGAACCCGCTAGGACGACCGCCTTCGTTGGTTCGACCGGCTCGGGAAAGACGACCCTCGTGAAGCTCCTCCTCCGGTTCTATGACGTAGACACCGGTTCCGTGCGACTCGACGGCCTGGATGTTCGTGAACTCCCCCAGTCCGAGCTCAGGGACACGATGGCGCTCGTGAGCCAAGACGTCTTCCTCTTCCATGGCACGGTCGCCGAGAACATCGCCTACGGAAAGCCGACCGCAACCCGGGACGAAATCGAAGCGGCGGCCGCCCTCGCCGAAGCGCATGAGTTCATTGGCGAGCTCCCCCATCGGTACGACACCATCGTCGGTGAGCGGGGACAGAAGCTCTCGGGTGGTCAGCGCCAACGGCTGTCCATTGCCCGTGCACTCCTGTCCGACTCGCCCATCCTCGTGTTGGACGAAGCAACCTCGGCGGTCGACAACGAAACCGAAGCAGCGATCCAGCGGTCCCTTGCACGAATCGGACACGACCGGACGATGGTCGTGATCGCCCACCGCCTGTCCACGATCCGCAATGCCGACCGCATCTACGTGGTCGACAAAGGCAAGGTCGTCGAATACGGCACCCACGAGGAGCTCCTCGACCACGCTGGCATCTACCGCACCCTCTGGAACGTCCAAACCGGCGCAGCGGTGGCTTAGGAGGCGGACTGCGCGGGCTCTCCGCCCGCCGTAGTAGGTAGTACGTAATACGAAGTACGACGCGGAGCCTCATGGCCCCAGAGCCCCCGAGCCCCAAAGGCTCCTTCTTTTCGCGACCTCACCTCGTCCTACTTGATCTTACTTGGCCTCATCTGATACCACTGAGGCATGACAACACGAAGTACCGAATCAGCGTCCGGGAGTGTTCCGCAAGCGGGCCGTCCTCCCACCAGCCGGAACTCCACGTGGCTTCCGGGCGCAACCTCAGGTGACCCGATGCGTCATACAGCGATGCAGCGCCCTGTCGTGAGGGCAGAACTCATCCGTGAACGCATCGACGGATATGCACCCACGGATCAATACGTTCGGACATTCTGGATCCCCGTTGTCGGTCCGGGGGCGGTCGCCGACCTGCTCCGACTCGCCGCCGCCGCACACAGCGGCCGCCCCCTGAAACGACCGAACAACCTAGGTGCGCTCATCCGGGAAGGCTTGGCACATCCGACTGACGACGGGACGATCAAGGTGCACCAACGGATACCCGAACTCAATGCGAAACAGGTGCGCCGGCTACCACCCGCACTGCGCCGGCAACACCAAGAACATCGGCTGTCTCTCTAGTCAGACCCGCCGACGGTGCTATTCAGGCGCTGTTGTCCTTCGCTTGCTCCTCGGCAAGGAACTGTTCGTATTTTCGCTGTTGGATGCCTGAGTCATCGATGAGGTATGCAATGGCGTGGAACGCCAAGCCGACACCCCAGGCGATGGTCACCCAGAAGGCCCACTGGATGCCGCCTCCGGTGACGTAGTCAAGAGCCCACAGGAAGACGTTGACGACCACATAGGCAGCGATGTGCCACCACAAGGAAATGAGATCATCTGCTCGCTTTGCTGCGCGCTCCTCCGGTGTGGCGAGCTGATTGGCCATACGGAACATCCCTTCTGATTCGTCTTCCTACGATTGTCCGACCCGAACCCACATGTGTCCACCGGAATCGGATGCAATTCGGCCGACCAACCGGGTCGTTGCGAAGAGGGACCCGAACCATCGGCGCTCCGATTGCACCGGTCGCCTAGCCTCTCGGGATGCCCACTGGACCCAGCATCAGGCCCGCCGACGTCAACCTCTCGGAATTCGAGGCAGTACTGGACGTACGGCCGCCGCTTGCCAAGCGCACCGGTATCCCCGGAATGGTTGTGATCCCCCTCGACGAGCTCGTCACCGACCCGACCAAGTTCATCGATGATCACACCACACCGGTCCTCATCGTGTGCGACGTCGGCATGCGGTCGGCGTACGTTGCGCAACACCTCACCGATCAGGGATTCACCGCCGTCGCCTCGCTCGCTGGCGGCCTCGACCAGTGGAGACACCAAGGGCTCCCCCTTGTCGGTACCGCTGGCCTGACCGATGATCAGCTCGAGCGTTTCGACCGGCAGATCAAGCTGCCCGGCATCGGCCCCGATGGGCAATCTCGCCTGCTTGGGTCCACGGTGGCGGTGGTTGGCGTCGGGGGTCTGGGCGTTCCAGCCGCAACGTACCTGGCCGCAGCTGGCGTCGGGACGCTGCTGCTCATTGACCCGGACGTTGTCGAAGTCTCGAACCTCCAACGCCAACCCATCTACACGACGGAGAATGCGGGCACACCAAAGGTTGATGCGGCACGCGAGTTCATCCGATCCCTGACTCCAGAAACACGCGTAGGCGTGGATCGGACGCCATTGGATGCTGGCAATGCCGACGCACTGTTGAAGGGTGCCGATGTCGTCGTCGACGCCACCGATAGTTTCACGGCCCGGTACGCCATCAGCGATGCGGCGCACAAGCTGGGAGTACCGGTGGTGAGCGGTGCGGTGTACCGCTGGGAAGGCCAGATCACCACACTCGGCCCTTCTGGCCCTTGCTATCGGTGTCTCTTTCCTGAGGCTCCGGAGGGCACCGGCTATCTCGACTGTGCCCTGATCGGAGCCATCGGCCCTGTCGTTGCGACGATCGGAACGATGCAGGCAACCGAGGTCATCAGGTTGTTGACGGGTGGATCGCCGTCCTACTCGGGACGTTTGGGCCTGTATGACGGAGCGGCTGGCACGCTTGCATCAGTGCCGGTTTCCAAGAGGGCCGGATGTCCCACCTGCGGCTGAAGGTACGCCTGCGCTAGTCGGCGATCGCACGAAGGTTGGGTGAATGGCCGAACCCGACGATGGGTGCGACGGCCGACGAGGACTTCTGGGCTGCAGGGGCCGCCTTCGCCTGAGTATTCGCCCCGGTGTTCGCTCTGGCGGCCTTTGGCGCTTCGGTGGTCGTCGTCGTGGTCGTCGTCTGCGGCACCGGATCTGATGGAGTTGAGGGCGACGGATCCGCTGGTGGTGGGACCGTGGTCGTGGTCGTCGTCGGTGCGACCGTCGTGGTCGTGGTCTCTCCTCCACCGTTGAGCCCAGGCGCGGCCCTCATGAAGATCACCGTGACCCAGATCAACCCATCGTCATCTGCCTTGACGCCAACACCGACGTAGTTGTAGTCGCCCAGGATGTTCGACCTGTGAGATGACGAGGCCATGAATCCATCATGGAGACTGTTGGCGTCCACCCCGACGCCGACATTCTCACCGAGCTTCTCCCAGCCACTCGTCACGCCAGCAAGGTTGGAGCTGTGATAGATCGAGCCCTTGCTGCGCATAGCGGAAGCGTGCGCACGAGCATCGTCCGTGAGATCCCAGTAGGTCTGGAGCGGAGCCTTGCCAGCTGCAGCCCTCGAGCTGTTGATCCGGGAAACGAGTGTGCCCTCCGGGCCTGCGTGTGCAGGAATGGCAAGACCTGCGACGAGAACGGTTGAGGTGAGTGCGAGTGTCAATACTCGTCTGATGGTGCGCATTGCCCGAGGCCTCCCACGGAAAGCAGTTGATGTACTCCTCTCCGTATCGGTGGGACCGCGGGCGCGGTTGAAGGATTGCTCAGTAGTGACTAGTCACTGGTTTGCTGTGGCTCGGTTCAGCCTGCGACGGACGCCGCTACGGCCACGAGCGTGCGCACGCCAAAGCCCGACCCACCCTTGGTGATGTAGTGCTCGGACTTGTCCGCACGGGCCGGTCCTGCGATGTCGAGATGCACCCAGGGGGTTTCATCAGGAACGAACGGCTCGAGGATCAGGGCGGCAGTGATCGTGCCGCCGTAACGCCCTCCAGTGTTCTTCATGTCTGCAATCTCGCTCTCGACCATGGATCGGTACTCCGTCTCGAGCGGCAGCCGCCAGAACTTCTCGCCTGCTGCGTGGGCCGACGACTCCACCAGTTCGGCGGCAGCGTCGTCGTTGGACAACAACCCACCGATGGCCGGACCGAGCGCGACCTTGCACGCTCCGGTAAGCGTGGCGATGTCAACGATGAGATCGGGCTCAAACTCACCAGCGAGCGCAAGCCCGTCTGCCAGCACGAGCCGCCCCTCGGCGTCGGTATTGAGAATCTCGATGGTCTTTCCGTTGTAGGCACGCATGACATCACCGGGCCTCGTTGCCGAGCCTCCGGTCATGTTCTCGGTGAGCGGAGTTATGCCGATCACATTGACCTTCATCCCGATCTTGGCTATCGCTTGCATCGCTCCCATCACCGCAGCGGCTCCAGCCATGTCGGTCTTCATCGTCTCCATGCCAGCCGCTGGCTTGATCGACAAGCCTCCGGAATCGAACACGATCCCCTTCCCGACGAAGACGACAGTCGACTCGGCACCCTCTGGTCGGTACTCCATGACGACCATCCGGGCCGGTTGGTCTGCCCCTGCGTTCACCGCGGCAAGCCCGCCAAACCCTCGTTCAACGATTGCCTCCTCGTCGTAGACCGTGACGGCGAGATCCAACGAAAGGCCCGACGCAATATCGGCAAGGGCTGCCGGCGGCTTGTCCCTGGCCGGACGATTGACGAGATCCCTCGCAAGCACCACGCCCTCGGATACCGCTGATGCCACGGCCACCGAGTCGTCAGCTGCGTCGCCGACGAGGACGAGGTTGGCAAACTTCGCGTCCTTCGGCTCCGAGAGATACTCCTCGAACCGGTACGCCCCGAGTTGGGTGCCCAGCACGACCGCACCCTCCGCGGCGTCGAGGTCGACGTGGTGCAGCAGGGTTGCGACGGTCGCATATCCACGCGCCAAGCCAGCCACGGTCCCAGCCGCTCGACGGAGCCCCTCGCTGTCCACCTCGTCTCCGAGTCCGACGAGGAGCGCCTCGTCCGTTGGCCCGTCCGGGGTGGCGATGAACAGGTTTTGTCCCTGCTTCCCGGTGAAATCCTTCGCATCGAGCAGGCTCTCGTAGAGGTCAAGCTCGGGCATAACGGCGTCATCCGTACCCGGCACTCGATCGGTGAGGACAGGGACGACGAGAAGATCAGCCCCTGTCGGGGACCCCGTGCTGATTTCGATCATGAATGCTCCTGTGAGTTGAGAGTTGCAGCGATCAGGTCTGCAACGGCCGTGGAGGTGAACCCGAACTGCTCGGCAAGGACGCTCGCCGGAGCCGAGGCTCCGAACCGATCGAGACCGATTGCGGTTCCACCGTTGGAGGTCATCGCCTGCCACATCGGGGTGACCCCTGCTTCGAGGGTGAATACCGGGAGGTCCGGACCAAGCACCGACGATCGATAGGCCTGGCCCTGGGCCAGGAAGACCTCAACGGACGGCATGGACACAACCCGCACCGATGTGCCGTTCTTGCCGAGTAGCGAGGCGGTTTCTTCAGCGAGACCGACTTCCGAGCCCGTTGCCACCAAGACAACCTCGTCGCCCGGCACACGCACATAGCCCCCGCGCGCGACCGCGTCCCGACTGGGTGGGTCTGCGGGAATGGGCAGTCCCTGACGTGTCAGGATCAGCGCAGTTGGGCCGTCCGTGCGGTTGACCGCATGCTCCCAGGCAAGTGCAGTCTCTGTCGGATCGGCGGGGCGCATGACGTGCAGGCCGGGGATCATCCGAAGGGCTGCGAGGTGCTCGACGGACTGATGGGTCGGTCCGTCTTCTCCGAGGAAGATCGAATCGTGTGTCCACACATAGATCGACGGGGTCCCCATGAGAGCGGCAAGCCTGACTGACGGACGCATGTAGTCGGAGAAGGTGAGGAACGTGCCTCCGTAGGCACGCAAGCCTCCGTGCTGATTCAGCCCGTTGAGCATCGCACCCATACCGTGCTCACGAATCCCGTATCGGAAGTTGCGACCGGTGCGGTCGTCGACCGAGTAGTTCGCCGAATCCTTGATCAGGGTGTTGTTGGACGGAGCAAGATCGGCCGAACCCCCAACGATGTCGGGACGTAGTGCAGCGAGTTGCTGGATCACGGCCTCCGACTGCTTCCGTGTTGCCACCGAGCTGCCAGGGTCGAGCTCCGGCGCGCTGAGTGCGACCGGCTGGGGATTCCACCATGCGTCGTAGGTGCGAGCGCGATCGGGTTCCGCCTGGGCGACGGCGTCGTAGCGTGCCTGCCAGGCGCCGCGAGCGGTCGCTCCCCTGTCCATGGCAGCGCGGAAGAAGGCATAGACATCCTCCGGGGCCTCGAATGGAGCAAGCTCCCAATCCATGCTTGCCTTCACTGCAGCGATTTCTTCGTCTCCGAGCGGCGATCCATGGACGCCTGCGGTATCCACCTTTGTCGGCGCACTGAATCCGATGTGTGTCTTGCAGGAGATCAGCGTCGGCTTGTCTGTGGCTTCACGCGCAGAACGGATGGCAGCTGCGACGGCGGTCCGGTCGTGTCCGTCGACCGTCGCCGTATCCCACCCATATGCAGCAAAACGAGCGGGCACATCCTCGGTGAACGCCAAGTCAGTGCTTCCGTCGATGGTGATCGAGTTGTCGTCGTAGAAGACGATCAGCTTGCCGAGACCGAGGTGTCCTGCAAGCGATGCGGCCTCTGATGAGACGCCTTCCATGAGATCGCCGTCGCCACAGAACACGTAGGTGTAGTGGTCGACCAGATCCTCACCGTGGACCGCACGAAGATGCTCTTCCGCTGCGGCCATCCCAACGGCCGTCCCGAAGCCCTGTCCCAGCGGTCCCGTGGTGGTTTCGATGCCGACTGCAGGATTGAATTCTGGGTGGCCAGCGGTCTCGTAACCCCACTGGCGGAAGTTTGCGATCTCATCCATGGAGAGGTCGAAGCCCGAGAGGTGGAGAAGGCTGTAGAGGAGCATCGACCCGTGTCCGTTCGACAGGACGAAACGGTCCCGGTCGTGCCAGGTCGGGTTGGCCGGATCGACGTTGAGGAATTGGGACCACAGCACGACGGCGATGTCTGCCATGCCCATCGGCATTCCTGGGCGGCCCG
>CAJQOW010000296.1 GCA_905480055.1 uncultured Acidimicrobiia bacterium | reverse complement strand
GTCGTAACATTCGTAGGCGTCCTGCTGGCTATTGGAGCGGTGCTCAACGCCGCCGTCGGTATTGCGCTCATCGTGGAGAAGGATGTGACAGCGCTACAGGACGTATTCGGTGTCACTGACGCAAATGTGATGGTCACGACTGGCGTCGTCGAGCTGATCATTGCAGGGCTTCTTGCGCTTGTCGCGTGGGCCATATTCTCGGGCGCGAATTGGGCGCGCTGGGCCGTCGCCGTCGTCATCGCCATTCGCGTTGCGGTGGCCGGGTGGTGGCTCATTACCCATCTCGATGGAGGCATCCACTGGAACGCGATTCTCTCGATCGCCTTCGGCATCTTCATCCTCTGGGCGCTCTTTGGCAACAAGGAGTCCGACGAGTACTTCGAGCAAGCTGCTTAGGAGCTTGCTTTCCCTCGGGAAGTTCGAATAGCAGAGGAGGGCGGTCCCCCAAAGGGGAATCGCCCTCCTTTGCGTTGAGACCTTTCGAAGTAAGGAGTGACCGGAGATGGGCCCTGGGAGCGGCGGCAAACCGTCAGATGGTTCGCCCGGAGACGCTGAGAGTGCTGCTTCGCAGCTTGGTCGCGCCCTCGACGATCTAGCGCATCGGTTTGACCAACGCGACTGGGTCGAATTGGCCGCCACGGTGGTTCTGTCGTTGGCAGTCCTCGTCGCTGCCTGGTCCGCATATCAAGCATCGCTGTGGGGTGGCATTCAGTCTGCAAACGCCAGTCAATACACGGGACACCTCACGGAGTCGAGCGAAGTCGCAACCCTTATCACGGCACAGATGGAATCCGACTCGCAGGCGATGTCGACCTGGCTCGTCATGGCGGCCGAAGACAATGAGCGCGGCATGCAGATACTCGAAGAACGGTTTGAGGAAACGCTTCGCCCAGCATTCGGCGCCTGGATGGCCGGTTCGAACGATGGTGACGTTCCCCCGGGGCTACCCCAGGACTTGCCCGAGTATGTTGAGAGCTTCGACGAGCTACTCGAAGTGAAGAGCTTTCACTTCACCAATGCCACTGTGGCCGCCGAGGCAGCCGCGGATGCGAACCGCACCGGCGACAGCTTCGTACTCGTCACGGTGATCCTGGCATCTGTGCTGTTCTTCGCCGGAGTCGGAACGAAGCTCAAGGGTCAGGCTATGCGGATCACCATGCTCGTCGTCGCAAGCCTCCTATGCGCAGCGGCCATCGCAGCAATGCTATCCCTGCCGCACCAACCCGTGAGCTTCTGACCGGCCAGGCCCGGCTGAAACACGAGGCACATCCATCTCGGTCGACAAGGGAATTCCTCGATGCCCTCTATCTATCCGTCTAGTCCGCGCATGGCCTCTGCCCGGACGACGACAGGGTCATAAGCGGACCGGCTTCGCGACGAGGCCCCGAACCTTCAGGGACCGTGTCAGACATGGGTCGCTATTGCGCGACGAGGTACATGACGACGCCGACGGCAATGATGGCGCCGATGAGGGCGAGCTTGGCCCGCAGCGGCATAGTCGAGTAGTGCTTGAACGGGGACTTCTGGTCTTATCTGTCATTCATGGGGTCACCACAACAGCGAGTTCGAGCGAAACGACCTAATGCAGCAAGGGATACCGGCAAGTATTGGAACCACATGCAACCGTGTGAAACAACAGGGAGTCGCATCCAACGTGTCTGGCGATTCAGCGAGAAGCCCGTGCTATTTGCTGGGTTTCCAAGCGTTCTAGCCGGAGAAGTCGAGGCCCTCGACTGAACCGATGACCCGCCCATATCGGCACATATGGGCGGCGTACAGAGCCGGGTGGTACGAACGCGAGAGTGGAGAGACCACTGTGGGTCTCTCCACTTGTCGCTTTCGTGCTAGTGGGCTCTGCCCTCATACATGTCGTAGACCCCAATGACAGTTCCGCCGTCGTAGAGCGGATATGCGGCGAAGCCGCGGCCGTTCATGTGAAGGTCCTCGAACGGTCCGTCACCACCGAGAAGAATCCAATTGAAGGTCGGATACCGCTTCCACGTGTCATCGGCTGGCGTACCCAATGGGTTCTCTACGCGAACCTGTAGCTTCATGTAGAACACATGCCCGGACTCATCACAGGTGAACTCGCGGAAGATCTGGATGTTGAACCCCGGCTTGACCGGATGCCCCGGATTGCCCTGGCCCCCAACGTCTGCGAGTACTCCCGATTCACACTCAGGTAGCCCCGTTGCTGCGAACACGCCGGTTCCATCGAAGTATGACGGTCCTTCTATCGACACACGCTCCGGCGGGCCAGCCGAAGCGCTGAGGGGTAGAGCCACCACCAACAGTGCGATCGTGGCGACAAGGATCAGTAGTCGGCGCAGTCTCCAGCCTCCTGAACTAGACGCACCTATCCACAATCAAACCTACACCACAACCACCAGCGCCAGGGCAACCAATCGCCATCTGGCTCGCCCGTATCGGCACATATGGGCGGTGTATCGGCCACGCGTCATGCCGGTTGTGGGTGCGATATTGAGACTGCGTAGGGGATGATTATTTGTGGGGTTGCTCCGCGACGGCGATGGTG
>CAJQOW010000295.1 GCA_905480055.1 uncultured Acidimicrobiia bacterium | reverse complement strand
CGCAACTCCTTTGGGTCGGTGGTGTCACCGTTACGACGCAGCCTCCAACGACGCAGCCTCCAACAACGGAGGCTCCCGAAGAGACGCTTCCCGTGACCGGACCTGCTGATGACCAGCTTCGTGGATTCACGATGGCAGGTGCCATGCTGCTCGTCGGCGGCATTGTGCTGCTTGGCGGAGCATCCCTCATCGGCCGCATGCGAGTCGAGGACTAGCGCTCCAACTCCAGAAGCAATCGTGAAGGGGACCCGATTGGGTCCCCTTCATCGTTGTGGATGGCTTCGTCCGCCTGACTGGCGGGCCATGTGATCTAGCAGTCGGCTAGATGCCGAGGATTTGAGCCTTCTTGGCCGTGAACTCATCCTCGGTGAGAATGCCCTGGTCTCGGAGCGCGGCAAGTTGTGTCAGCTGTGTGGTGAGGTCGTCGGCGGCGACAGGGGGCGGCGCAGGTGCTGGTGTCGGGGCCTGATAGGTCGCTTGTGCGCCTTCGGCATATCCTTGCCCACGGTTGGCAGCTATGGCCTGATCACGTTCGGAGAGGTTCTCCGCCTGACGACGGGCCACCCGCCCGCTGACCGCGGTCGCTGTTCCCGCGACTACCGCTGTCCGTGCAACTCCTCGTACGAGTCCTGGCATGGGTCCCCCTCCTTCCGTGAGTTCCTATGGACCGAGTGTCAGTCCTCGAGTCGCATACGTCCGATCAATGACGCACCTGCGAGGAGCACAATGCCGCCCACGAGGAGCGCAGCACCGGCCATCGTGAATCCGCGAAGCTGATCGTCAGCTGGTCCCGTTACCGGCAGGGTCTCTTCGGGAGCCTCTGTCGTGGGGGGAGCGGTCGTCGGCGGGGTCGTGGTGACGGTCACGCCTCCAACCCAGACGAGCTGCGCTGGATCGGTGTCCGTGACTTGCTCCTGGTTCGGGCCGGTGCCAATCACCGTTGCGGTGTTGACAAACGGTGTCTGGCCGTCCAGGTCATTGATGGTGCACTCGTACTGGAAAACGTCGTCCACTGCCATGTCCCCAATGGAACGTTCACAGTCCGACGTGTCGTATTCACCGAGTGATTCCACATCGGTTGTGTAGACGTTGGTGAGATCTGATGGACCCGGATTGGTCACCGTGATCAGCCACGTGGCGGATGTCTCCGTGCTCGGGTATGTGGAGATATCGAGCCATGACTGGGTGTCGAGGTCCCAGACCAGTTTGTCGATCTCGATCTCAGGTACGACTGGCTCAACAGGAGGCTCCGTCGTCGGTGGCGTTGTCGTCGGAGGTACTGTCGTCGGGGGAGTGCAATTGGAGCCGATCACGATGACGAGTCCACCACTGAAGACCTCGTCCGAACCCATGTGCAGCGTGACCTTGACTCGCTCGCCGAGCGTGACTTCGCCGGCCGCTGGTGTGTTGACACCGGGTTCACGCTCGACATCGGCAAGGGTTACCGAAGTGTTGCCGGTCTCAATGATCAGGTCGTTGTTTGGGTGAACGGACTCCTGGTTTCCAGCGACAGCGATGCTGACGCAGCTCGAACCGACCAGTTCCTCTGGTGTTTCGACGTCGGCAAGAACCGTGTATGAGCCCTCAGGCGCACGGACGACGGTATCGATTGGAATGTCGAACTCTGCTGCGAACGCCGCTGTGGAGCCGATAACGGCGAAACAGGCGACCGCTGCAAGAATGATATGCAAACGCTTCATGACAAGATGTCCCTTCCATACGGCCCCAGATGGGACCAGAACTCACTTTTGTTCGCATGGTTCTCCGCCCTGCGAAACAACGTCGGGAGCCCACCCGAACGCTGATAGCTACAAACGTAGTAGCACCACTGCAGCTTCTCAATCATTTCGGAAGCTTCAAAGGGTCATTCTGATCAGCACCGGGGGGAGTGGTCACTCCCGCCAGCGGGTACGCTCGCCCGGTGACGGACCGACCACCTAGCCAAGCTCCCGAAGGTGTCGACTACTCACGGAAGTGGTTGGTTCTGGTCGCAGTAGCGATGGCGATATTCCTCGGCACCATCGACGGGAGCATCGTCAACGTTGCCCTGCCAACGCTCGCCGACGAATTCGACACATCGTTCGGAGTCGTGCAATGGGTTTCCCTTGGCTATCTGCTCACCCAGGCAACACTCACCCTCGGCTTCGGCCGGCTCGGCGACATGATCGGCAAGAAGCCGATCTTCACACTCGGCTTCGGGATCTTCACCCTCTTCTCCGTCCTGGCCGGGCTGTCGCCAACGATTGTGCTTCTGGTTCTCGCCAGGGTCTTCCAGGCGATAGGGGCCGCCATGATCTTTGCTATGGGCTTTGCGATAACCACAGAGGCATTCCCACCCACCGAGCGGGGGAAAGCGCTGGGTATCAACGGATCGATGGTCTCATTGGGCATCATCATCGGGCCCGTGCTCGGCGGCCTCATCATCGACGCAGCAAACTGGCGCTGGATCTTCCTGGTGAACCTGCCTATCGGCATCATCGGGACCATCACCGCGATCAAGTTCGTGCCAAACACGAAGCCCCATGCAAGCCAACGGTTTGACTGGATCGGCGCAGGACTCTTCCTCGTTGCGTTCCTGAGCCTCCTCGGTGCACTGACCTATGGACAGGAGGCGAGCTTCAGCGATCCGCTCGTGGTTGGGGGACTGCTGCTGGCCGCAGCTGCGTTCGCAACATTCATCGCGGTCGAGCTCCACGTGGACCAGCCAATGGTCGACCTCTCCCTGTTTCGATCAACCGACCTGTCGGTCAACCTCTTTACCGGCTTCCTCC
>CAJQOW010000294.1 GCA_905480055.1 uncultured Acidimicrobiia bacterium | reverse complement strand
TCTGCTCCCCGTTCAGGAAGATTTCTCCCTCGTCCGCCGGATACAGGCCGTACAGCACCTTCATGAGCGTGCTCTTACCGGCGCCGTTCTCGCCGAGGAGCGTGTGGACCTCGCCAGCGCGGACGTCGAAGTCGACGTCGTCGTTCGCGACAACGCCTGGGAACCGTTTGGTGATCCCCTGCATCTTCAGCATCGACTCGTCAGTCACTCACTACTCCTGGACTTGTGTCGGGGAGCCCCGAGGGCTCCCCGACATCAGTGTCTGTTCCTATCCCTCTGACTTGAACACCTCGATCGCTGCCTCACCGAGATCCTTCACCTCATCGGGAAGGTCGTAGGCATCGTTGTACTCGATCACCAGACCATCGTTTGCAAACGTGATCGCGTACGTGGTTCCGCCGAGTGTTCCATCTTTCACATTGCCGACGATCTCTTCAAGGATGTGTTCCCAGTGGTACACCTGCGAGGCCACAACGATCTCGGGTGCGAGGCTGGTCTGGTTGGACTGCGTGCCGAACCAGAGAACGCCTTCTGTCTTTGCTACACCAACGGCTCCGACCGTCATCTGCGCTGTACCGGACATCACATCAGCACCGTTGCCGATGAGCGACTGAGCCGCTTCGGCGGCGAGAGCAACATCGCTGAACGAGTCGATGTAGTTCACGTTCACCGTTGCGCCGGGCTTCTGAACGAGTACGCCAGCCTTGAAGCCATCCACGTAGAGCTTGGCATCGCCAACCTCGATCGGGCCGACGATTCCGACGTTGTCATTGCCGGAGAGCGCGGCGGCCATGATGCCCATCACCCTGCCACCCTGATCGGATGCAGCTTCATAGGCGTACACGTTGGCAAGGCCGAAGGTATCGGCAGCCGTACCCCATGCAAAGGATGTCTCTGGGAAGTCCGGTGCAATCTCCTGGAGCGAACCGCCATACTGCGATCCGTGTGCGATGACGAGGTTGTACCCGTCGTTCGCATACTCACGTATTGCCACAGCGGCATCTTCAACAACAAAGGTGCCGTCGGTGATGGCGACCTCTCCGACGATGCCGTCGTCGACCAGACGATTCACTGCATCGACGATCGACTGCGTGAACGCAAGGTCGTTCGATGCTGACGGTGCCACGATCGCGACCTTGAAGTCGCCACCGTCGTCGCTGTCACTGCTGCATGCAGAGCCAACGAGGGCCAGCACAGCCATGAGTGCGACGAGCACCACGGTCCTCTTACTCAGTTTCACGTTGTTCTCCTTTTCTGGAGCTTGCGCCCCTTCAGTCTCCTCGTGTGAATGGCTTGGTCAACGCCGACGGTGCCCTGAACCGTCTGGCAACGAAGACCAGCGCCAAAATCGTGATGATGGCCGGGAGCATGGCGGCAAGGTTCGACAGCTCCCGTGGAATTACTTCGAGTGTCTTGAGCTCGAGAACGACGGCGTTCACGAAGCCGAACAGCAACGCACCGAGCATCACGCCAACGGGTCGCCATGCGCCGAAGTACACGAGGGCGATGGCGATGAAGCCAGCAGCGTTTGTGAGGTTCTGCTGGAAGATGCCGAGGCTGATCGCCAGGACACCGCCTGCGATTCCCGCCAGGGTCCCACCAATCATCTGGGTCGCATACCGGACACCGTTGACGCTCACACCCAGCGAGTCGGCAGCCTCTGGGTGTTCGCCGACCGCCCTGATGTTCATACCGAATGTCGTGCGATTGATGACGAACATGGCAAGCGGAACGGAGAGGAACGCGAGGTACACCGGGATGGAGTGTTGGAAGAACATCTCCCCGAGCCACGGGATACTCGATAGGACTGGGATCTCAACCACAGGGAAGGTCTCGATGGGGATCGGCGTGCCAACGAGTTTCTGGAATAGCAGGTCGCTCATGCCCAACCCGAACAGGTAGATGCCAATACCGCTGATTCCCTGTTCAGCCTTGAGCGTGACGGCGATGACCGCCGTGATGACCCCGAACACGAATCCGACCGCGGCGGCGGCGACCAGCCCCATCCACGGGTTGCCGGTCTTGAGCACGGCGTAGTACCCAGCGAAGGCACCGAGCAACATGATGCCGTCAACGCCGAGGTTGAGAACCCCGCTGCGCTGGCCGAACGTCTCGCCGAGAGCTGCAAGGAGCAGGGGGACCGCAAGACGGATGGCCGAGGCAACAACGGCCACAAAGACGGCGACGGTGAAGAAGTCGCTCATGACCTGTCCTTCTGGTCGAACGAACGCGTCAATCCGGGCGCGGCGTCATACGACGAACCCATGAGGGGCTCTTCGTCCGGGTCGCCGGCGATGTCCTCCTCGGTGCGGTCATAGGACAGCAGCTTGGAGCGATACCTGTCCGCAGCCACGACGAACACGACGACGAGACCGTTGAGGGCGATGATGAGGGCAGACGGAACCTGCACCGCTCGCTGGAGCGCCTGGCCGCCGACAATGAGGCCACCGAACAGGAATGACGCAGGAATCGTCCACAGTGGGTGGAGCCCTCCGAAGAGCGCTGCGACGATGCCGTTGAAACCAGCGCTGCCTGTGAAACCGATGGTCGAGCCGTCTGTCACCATCCGGTGGCTCTCGGAACCGAACACCAGCACGGCTCCTGCGAGACCAGCCAACGCACCCGACAGGGTGAGTGCGAGGGTGATCGTTCGCTTCACCTTGATCCCGGCATAGTTCGCGGAGTGCTCGGAGAGGCCCACGGCTCGGAGCTCGTAGCCAAGCGGCGTGCGCCACAGCAGGTAGTAACAGGCGATTGCAGCGACGACGGCGATGATGGGGCCGATGTGGAGCCGATCACCAAAGATGATGGGAAGGTCGGCAGCCTCGGGAAGCCGCTCGGTCTGGGGAATCCGTGTTCCCAGCTCGACCTCACGTGGATCGATCAGCGGCCCACGCAACAGGTAGTTCATCAGCTGCACGGCAACGATGTTGAGCATGATTGTCGACAGGATCTCGTTGACCCGG
>CAJQOW010000293.1 GCA_905480055.1 uncultured Acidimicrobiia bacterium | reverse complement strand
ATTCACGACCAATTCCGGACGATCGTCGAATCGTGGATGCCCATGCGCCTGATCGACCCGTGAAACGGCTGATCGTCGCCGAAGCCGTCGTCACAGCGTCGGGGATTCCGGGGAATGCCGTGCTTGTTGAAGACGGTTACGTGGCGACGATTGGCGACCACGCAGAGCTCCGTCGGTCCGACCTCGTGGAGGAACGCTATCCGGGAGCCTTCATTTCCCCAGGCTTCAGGGACGCCCACATCCATGCGGTTCCCTATGCAGCACTTCTTGCAGGATGCTCGCTCAAGAGTGCAGCATCGATCGATGATCTCCTCGATCGGCTGGGTCGCTACGCAGCAACCCAGCCACCGGATATCCCGATCGTGGCCACACGTTTTGACGACGAGTCGTTGCTCGAGGGTCGGCTTCCCAATCGTCATGACCTCGACCGAGCGGTGCCAGATCGGCCAGCAGTCATCTACCGATACTGCGGCCATGTGGCTGTGGCCAATTCAGCAGCGCTCGCTGCATCAGGGATCGATGCCTCGACGCCCGATCCTGAAGGCGGTTCACTCGATCGGCAGGACGGCGCACCTACCGGCGTGCTCCGCGAGACGGCGGCAGGGCTCATCGCACCGGCTCTCGCCAGAGGTGGTTCTCTCGAGCCGAAGGCGTTGATCTCCGGGCTCGAACGCCTTGCCAGCCTCGGTATCACGTCAATCGGAGCGATGATCGGATACGGCGAGCAACCGTCTGAGAAGCTCGAGGCAGAGATCGCGCTGTGGTGCGAAGTCGCCAGGGAGCTCCCGATCAAGGTGCACGGCATTGCCATCACCGACGATCCCGACCAACTCGCTGCGGCGAAGTCTGCACTCAAAGGTGCAGGCGCCAGGCTCAGCTGGCTTGGGGTGAAGCGCTTCGCCGATGGCAGCCTCGGCGGTCACACCGCTGCGATGTGCTCCCCGTTTTCCGATGTTGACACCACGGGCACCTACCGACTCACCGAAGCCGATGCTTCCATTGCAAGAACGTGCATCGAGATGGACGGAATGGTGTGCATTCATGCGATCGGCGACAGGGCCATAGGCGGCGTCCTCGACGTGTTCGCAGACCTCGTCGGCAACGGCGCCGACCCTGACGCACTTCGGATGGAGCACGTGTCCGTGATCAACCCGGAACAGATCGAGCGCTTTGCTTCGCTTGGCGTGACGGCATCGATCCAGCCGGCATTCCTCGCATCAGAGTCGGCGTGGCTCGGTGACCGGATGGGACCCGAGCGAGGCGGATGGGTATACCCATTCGCCTCGATGCGCGATGCCGGAATTCCGCTCGCCGGTTCCTCCGACTGCCCCGTGGAACCGCCACATCCGCTGTGGGGCATGGCGGCTGCGGTCGACCGCCACGGAATTTCGCCAGGGGAAGCACTCTCACCCGCTGAAGCTCTGGGGATGTTCACTTCGGGTGCCGCACGGGCGATCCGCGAACCAGAACCACTCGCAGCGGGCAGCCCCGCCGACCTCGTCGTAGTGGACACCAACATCATCGCCGCAACAGCACCCCAGATCCACGAGGCCCAAGTGTTGACCACCTACGAGGACGGCCAAGCCCTGGCCCTGGACCCATCGCTCCCGACCTGGGTTGACTGAAAGCCGAAGCCCAACGGGCTTCAGCGGCCCAGGGGCTCAGGAGTTCTGGGGCGCAGGAGCTCCAGCCCCTCGGCTCCATGGCTCCGAAGTTCCAAAGCCGCTGAGCGAAGCGATGCGCAACATCCTCTCCCCTGGCTCAGCCGGGGGAGATGCCCGGCAGGGCAGAGGGGGCAGACCAACGGCGGCCTCGGTTAATGCCACTGGTGTGGGGCTGGCCCCATCCGACCTCGCTCCGCTCGGCCACCTCCCCCAGCACAGCTGGGTGAGGGAATCCGGGGCTCGGGGGCTCCGGGGCTCGGGGGCTCGGGGGCTCCGGGGCTCCGGGGCTCCCGGGCTCCAAAGCTGCGAGCGAAGCGAGCTTTGTTCAGCTCCTGGCCTTCCCCAGCAACCGCAGCATCTCGATGTACATCCAGATGATGGTCACCGTGAGACCGAAGGCTCCGTACCACTCCATGTACTTGGGTGATCGAGCGATCACCCCACGTTCGATCATGTCGAAGTCGAGCATCAGGTTGAAGGCTGCCAACCCGACGACGAAGACGCTGAACGCAATGCCCATGATTCCGGTGTCCCAGATCAGGGGGACGGACACACCAAACAGGGCGAGCACGATGCTGGCCAGGTAGAAGAGGGCAAGCCCGGCGGTGGCGCCGATCACGATGCCCCGCATGCGATTGGTCACCCGGATGGTCCTGGTCACGAACAGGACGAGCATGACAATGAACACTGCGGCCGTTGCCATCACGGCCTGGATGACGATGCCGCCGAACTGCGCGTCGTAGATGTGGCTGATCGCACCGAGCACGACACCCATCGATAGCGCATAGATCGGGCCGGTGATGATGGCCAGCCTCGGCTTGAACGCTGTCACGATGGCGAGTACGAACACGCCGATCATCACCAGCCAGAGCGCTGGCGGAATCGATGAGGTTCCAGCTTCCGGATCCACCAGCGTCCAGCCCCAGGCACCGGCGCCGATCACCAACAAGAGGAGCAGACCAGTCTTGGCCGCTGTACCACCAATGGTCATCACCTCGTGATCGGACACGACAGGCGACGGAGCCGTCTGCAGCGCGGCATCGGCGCTTTCGGTCACCGGCGGCAGTTCGCCGAACGTCTTGTCGAGGGCTGGGTTTGCCATGGGGTTCTCCTGGAATACGAAGGCTAGGGAGTTCTGGAGCTCAGGGGCTCCGTAGCCCCGAGGCCTCGAGCACAGCTCGCTTGCTCAGACCCCTCGCTCTGCTCCCCAGCACGTGGTGCAGTATGAACCCCATTCGCCATGGCGGGGGTCGTGGGAGAGGGCGTCGCCACAGCCGGCGCAGCGGGCACGGACGAAGTCATCCGCAACACGCTCGTGGGGCCCGTCAGAGGACAGGAGTTCGGAGACGAGAATCGCGTTGGAGCGGCCGGTTGGCATGAACAGAAGGTACCTCTGCTCGCCGTCTATCGGCCTGCGTCAGTTCCCCTCGGGATCGGGAACCGGACCGACGATGGCATCGACAGATTCGATGACCTCTTCGATGGTCGCGTGGCGACCGAGTTCCTTCTTCGAAAAGACAAGGTCGTCGCCGACGATGACCTCGAAGACCCCACCTCTACCGGGGATGACAGTGATGCTGTCGATGTAGTGCTCGAACTTGTCGAGGATTGCCTGAACCATGCTCACGGCACGGTCGGTATAGCCTCAGGCTGCGCAGTATTCGATAGAAAGCTTCATGCGACGGATCCTACTCGTAGCCACCGCCATAGCCGTCCTCGCCGGTGCATGTACCTCGGACCCACCGACGGTCCTCGAATCGCTTCCGGCAGAGATGTCGATGATCGCACTGGGTGACTCATACACACGGGGTACGTCGATTGCATTCAGCGGGTCGTGGCCAGCTCAGATGGAGCGCGCGCTCGGTGACGAGGGAAGGTCAGTTGAGCTGACCGTCATCGCTGACGACGGTTGGAACACCAAGCGGCTGCACCGGGAGATCGACCGCTTCTGGGATGGCCAGACCCGCGACCTGATTGTCCTCGAGATCGGCGTGAACGATGTGGTCCTGAACTTCGGGCTCGACAACTTTCGCGAAGGCCTGGACCTCCTCGCACGCGACATCGAAGCCATGCGGGGCGACGACTCTGTCGTCATGGTGCTCTCGCTTCCCGACTTTCGCGTGACGCCGTGGGGCCTGGATCGCCTCGAACGCAACTACGACTTCGACGGGTTCAATGCGATCCTCAGGACGTTCGCTGCAGACATCGAAGCGGAGTGGGTCGATGTCACGCGCATCAGCTCAGCTGCTCTGGATGAGCCTGCCCTCGTGGCACCCGACGGCCTCCACTTCTCCGCTGACATGTATGCACTGTGGGTCGACACGATGATCCAGATCCTGTCCCAGGAGTGACCATGTGCTGCCAGGCGCGACGCCAACGGGTCCACTATCAGTCGAGGACGGCTCCGGACTCAGCAGAGCCGACGAGCTTCGCATACTTGGCCAACACACCGCTGGTGTAGCGGGGCGCGATCGGCTCGAAGGATGCGCGGCGCTCGTCCATCACCGACGCATCCACCATCACATCCATCGTGCGGTTCGGGATGTCGATGCGGAGTGCATCGCCCTCTTCGAGGAGGCCGATCGGACCGCCCCTCGCGGCCTCGGGCGCCACGTGCCCGATACAGAGGCCTGTGGTTCCGCCGGAGAACCGGCCATCGGTGATCAACAGCACATCCGTGCCGAGCCCCGCACCCTTGATCGCTGCGGTGATCGCCAACATCTCGCGCATACCGGGTCCACCCTT
>CAJQOW010000292.1 GCA_905480055.1 uncultured Acidimicrobiia bacterium | reverse complement strand
GGACATCGGTCTTGGGCATGTAGTACCTGGCGGGGAGGCCGGTCTCGTGGAGGATCCTCGCCTGTGTCGTCTCGGCGACGGTGGTTCCCTCGACCTCGACGCGGATCGTGCGAGAACTCTGGAGGATGTCGATCCGTGTGTAGGGATCACGGGCGTGGACATACACCTCCTGATCCTCCTCGAACCATTGGTCCATCGCTGCCCAGTCCAGCGACACGTGACCCTCGAGCTCCTCGAGCTTCACCTCGTTCCACACAAGCGCCGCCTCGTGGGCCGTGTGATTGCCGACCGTGATGTCGTGGAGGTGAGCGGTGCCCCGGCTGGGTGACCGCTTCGTTTCGCCATTGGCGGTGAGGAGGTCGGTGCGGACATCGTCGCTCGGGAAGTAGTAGGTGGGGTAGTAGGGGATCTCCCAGACCATGAGGGCCTCGATCGAGTCGACGATGTCGACCCCGCGGATGCGTGCTCGGATGCGCTTCTGGCTCGGTTCAATGCGGACGCGCCCGCGGGTTTTGGTTGTCATGGGTACTCCTTCTTCAAGACTTCGGAAACGCCACCGAGTCGGGATGATGGGGCAAACCGTCGCATACCGGACAGTTCGAGTGTGTTCGGTCGAGGTCGTCAGCGGTACGCCAGCCACGCCCGCGACTGGTCAGGTGAGCGCATGCGCGTGCGTAGCCTGCAGCCATGGTCACTCGTGTTGTTGTCGTCGGTGCTGGTTTTGGAGGGCTGACCGCTGTCCAGCGGTTGAAGGGCGCCCCGGTGGACATCACGCTGATCGACCGCACCAACCACCATCTCTTCCAGCCCCTGCTCTACCAGGTCGCGACGGGTGGTCTGTCTCCCGCCGATATCGCTGCGCCGGTGCGGCACATCCTTCGCAAGCAGAAGAACGTCAGGGTGATCGAGGACACCGTACGTTCGATCACGCCGGACCGCGTCACCACGGACACAGCGGTGATTCCGTTCGACGTTCTCGTCGTTGCCACAGGTGCGACCCACCACTACTTCGGGAATGACAGCTGGGAAGATTACGCACCAGGGTTGAAGACACTCCCGGATGCCGTTCGCCTTCGGACCGACATCCTCGAGGCGTTCGAGGAAGCGGAACGCTCAGGCAACGGCGACCTCACCTTCCTCGTAGTCGGCGGCGGTCCGACGGGCGTCGAAATGGCAGGGGCGATATCGGGAATGGCTCGCGACACGCTTCGCCACGACTTCAGGGGATTCGACCCTGCTGCCTCGCGTGTTTTGCTCGTTGAGGCGGAGGACCGGGTTCTCGGCAGCTACCCGGAATCGTTGTCCCGGCGGGCCGAGCAGCAGATGCAAGAGCTCGGCGTCGACGTGATGACAGGCTGGCGGGTCACGGACATGGGCGAGTCATACGCCATGCTGCACTCCGGCGACGAAACCATGGAGCTGGCACCCCAGGTGATTGTGTGGGCCGCAGGTGTCAAGGCATCTCCGCTCGGGGCGGAGCTCGAGCGCTTGGGCGCACCACTCGACCGTGCGGGCAGGGTGGTGGTCGAGCCGGATCTCTCGATACCCGATCATCCGTCCATCTATGTGATCGGCGACCTCGCCTCTGTTCGCGAAGGAGAGGATCTGATTCCGGGTGTTGCTCCTGCAGCGATGCAGATGGGCGAGTACGTCGCGGATCGAATCCTGGGGCGCACGACAGCGCTGTTCAGGTACCAGGACAAGGGCAGTCTTGCGACAATCGGTCGAAGCGCCGGTGTGGCCGACCTCGGTCGCCTGCGCTTCTGGGGGCTTCCCGCCTGGGCCGCATGGATTGGGATCCACATCTTCTTCCTGATCGGGTTTCGCAACCGATTGCTGGTGCTCATCCAGTGGATGTGGAGCTACATCACCCGGGACCGATCCGCACGGCTGATCGTTCGGTACGACGAGGCCTACAAGAGCGAGCCAGACCGCTAGGCGGTCGCTTCGAGCCAGCGGTGCCCGAGGGCGGGACCATGCGGGTCCCGTGTGTGGCTAGCCCTGACCGTGATCCGTCGATTCGGGAGCCAGGTAGTGGGGATCGGTCAATCCCTTCTTGCGCATTGCAATACCTGTGAGAATCTCGCGAGCGCATCGGTTGGCGACGAGCGGCGTCACATACGTTGGATCCACCAGCGGGTTGACCTCGACGAGTTCGACACCAACGAGGTGGTTTCTGCCCCGAGTCGCCGCAGGAGCGGGAAGAGTTCACGCGGGGTGAGGCCGTTCGGCTCGGGTGTGCCCGTGCCTGGTGCATATGCGGGGTCGAGCACATCGATGTCGAGTGAGAGGTACAGGTAGTCGGTTCCTTCGGATGCCTCGGTGATCGCGCGCTCCATGACGTGTTCCCAGCCGCGCTGCTCGATCTCGGCCATCATGTGGTATCTGAATCCCTGGTCCCGCATCCAGGCCACATCTTCAGGGCCGGGGGCGTACCCGCGGAGCCCCACCTGGATGAAGTTCTCTCCCCGGACGTGGCCTTGCTCTACAAGCTTTCGTACCGGCGTGCCGTGGGTGAGATTGTGTCCCAGTCCGCCAGATCCAGCGTCGTAGTGGGCGTCGAAGTGGATGACACCGACTTTGCCCTTGCCGTAGATGTCAGACATGGCGGCGACATCCGGGTACATCAAGGAGTGGTCCCCGCCCACGACGAACGGCATTGCTCCCGTCTCTGCGATTTCACGGACGAGGCCTCGAATCGGCTCCACTGACCGATATGCGCTCTCTGGATCAACGGGAGCGTCCCCGTAGTCTGCGATGGTCAGCTCCTCGAGAGCGTCGACCTGGACGTGGATGTGGCTGAGGCCCGTCTGGAGCGTTGGCAGGTACACATCGTGGGACCGAAGCGCTCGCGGTCCATAGGCGGTTCCCCGCATGCCGTACGAGAAGTCCACGCCAGCACCGATCATGGCGACGTCGACCTCCGCAGCCGAAAGGTCCTCGGGTGTCAGCGCAACGGGACGCTGGAGGAAGGTTGCGATGCCTCCCGAGTGCGTGTTGATCGGGTATCGGTGGAGATCGATGAGGCCAGGGGTTCGACCGTTCTGGAGGTTGGGCTTCGGTGTTCTCCAGAGATCCTTCGTCGGATCATCTGGGTTCAACTCGGGAAAGTCGGTGTCGTGTTCTGGCACTTCCGTCCTCCTGCATCGATCGGGTCACCACCGAACCGACCCCCTCTCCGGGGCCGTCGCGTGGTGCTTGGCGGGTTTGTCTGTTACTTGCCCTTGATCTGTGCGTCGCGGGCGACGTTCTTGAACTGCGCCTTGACGTAATCCTTGTTCATCATGGCGATGAAGTCGATCGAGATGTTCTTGGGGCACGCTGACTCACACTCACCGTGGTTCGTGCACGAGCCGAAGTATTCCTCCATCGTCTCGACCATCGCAACGGCACGGCTGTAACGCTCCGGATTGCCCTGAGGCAGCAGGTTGAGCTGCTGCATCTTGGCCGCCGTGAAGAGGTTGGCTGCACTGTTGGGGCACGCAGCAACACAGGCCGCGCAACCGATGCATGATGCCGCGTCCATGGACGCATCAGCGGCTTCCTTGGGAACCGGGATGATGTTGGCGTCTGGTGCGGCCCCCGTGTTGACCGATATGTAGCCGCCAGCCTGGATGATCTTGTCGAACGGTGTGCGGTCGACAATGAGGTCCTTGATCACGGGGAACGCAGATGCGCGCCACGGTTCGATCGTGATGGAGTCGCCGTCCTGGAACTTGCGCATGTGGAGCTGGCAGGTCGCCGTTCCGTCCTGTGGCCCGTGGGGGTATCCGTTGACCATGACCCCGCATGCACCACAGATGCCTTCGCGGCAGTCGGAGTCGAACGCGATCGGTTCCTCACCGGCCTCATTGAGGTGCTCATTGACTTCATCGAGCATTTCGAGGAACGACGCATCCGGCGATACGTTGCGGGCCTCATAGGTCTTGAATTCGCCTTCGGAGTCCTGATTGGCCTGACGCCAAACCTTGAGTGACAGGTCCATTACTTGTAGCTCCTCTGGCTCGGAGTCACGTATGCGAACTCGAGCGGCTCCTTGTGCAACTTCTGGGGTGTGTTCGAGTTGATCCACTCCCATGCAGAGACGAAGGAGAAGTCAACGTCGTCCCGCTGTGCCTCTCCGTCCTCTGTCTGGTGTTCCACCCTGAAGTGGCCGCCGCACGACTCCTCGCGGTCCAGCGCATCGATGCACATGAGCTCAGCGAGTTCGAGGAAATCGGCAACCCTCCCGGCTCGCTCGAGGGACTGATTGAGACTGTCGGATGTGCCCAACACCTTCAGGTCCTTCCAAAATTCGTCGCGGAGCGCCCGAATCTCGGCGATGGCCTTTTCGAGACCCTCCCTGCTCCGTGCAAGCCCGCAATACTCGATCATCAGGTGGCCGAGCCTGCGGTGGAAGTGATCGACGGATCGTGTCCCGTTGATGCTCAGGAACCGCTCTTCCCGCTCGTTGACCTGGGCGATCGCCTGGGTGAAGGCGTCGTCATCTGTCGACACCGGCTCGGTATTGAGCCAATCCGAGAGGTATTCACCAATCGTGTAGGGCAGGACGAAGTACCCGTCGGCAAGACCCTGCATCAGCGCCGATGCACCGAGCCTGTTTGCTCCATGATCGGAGAAGTTCGCCTCGCCGATGGCGTACAGACCAGGGATGGTTGTCATCAGGTTGTAGTCGACCCACAAGCCGCCCATCGTGTAGTGCGGTGCCGGATAGATCCTCATGGGGACGGTGTAGGGATCCTCATCGGTGATGCGCTCATACATCTCGAAAAGGTTGCCGTACCGTTCCTCGATCTTGTCCCGTCCCAGTCGGTTGATCGCCTCGCTGAAGTCGAGATAGACACCGTTCTTGAGGGGTCCGATGCCACGGTTCTGGTCGATCATGCGCATCGCTGCCCTGGATGCGACATCGCGTGGGACGAGGTTTCCGAAGGCCGGATACTGGCGCTCCAGGTAGTAGTCGCGCTCGTCCTCTGGGATATCGTTCGGGGCTCGACTGTCGTCGGCGCTGGCCGGCACCCAGATGCGGCCATCGTTGCGCAGTGACTCGGACATCAGTGTCAGCTTCGACTGGTGCTCGTCCGAGGCTGGAATGCACGTTGGGTGGATCTGGGTGAAACACGGGTTGGCAAAGAGCGCACCCTTGCGATGGGCTCGCCACGCCGCGGTTGCATTGCAGTTCATGGCATTGGTCGACAGGAAGTACACGTTTGAGTATCCGCCGGTCGCCAGCACGACGGCATGGGCCGAGTGCGAGGTGATCTCGCCGGTCACGAGATCGCGCACGATCACACCGACAGCTCGGTCGTCCTTGACCACGACCTCAAGCATCTCGGAGCGAGTGAACACCTCGACGGGCCCCTCGTTCACCTGGCGAGAAAGTGCCTGGTAGGCCCCAAGCAGCAGCTGTTGGCCGGTTTGTCCCCGTGCGTAGAAGGTGCGGGACACCTGTGCGCCGCCGAAGGACCGATTGTCCAGCAACCCGCCGTACTCACGGGCGAAGGGAACGCCTTGTGCGGTGGTCTGGTCGATGATCTCGTTCGACACCTGTGCGAGCCGGTAGACGTTCGACTCGCGTGATCGGAAGTCTCCGCCTTTCACCGTGTCGTAGAACAGTCGGTAGATCGAGTCGCCATCGTTTGGGTAGTTCTTCGCAGCGTTGATGCCGCCCTGCGCAGCGATCGAGTGTGCTCGGCGAGCCGAGTCGTTGTAGGTGAAGACCTTCACGTTGTAGCCAAGCTCGCCGAACGAGGCTGCTGCGGATGCGCCCGCGAGGCCTGTGCCGATCACGATGATCTCGTACTTGCGCTTGTTCGCAGGGTTGACGAGTTTCACGTTGAATCGATGCTCGTCCCATCGCTGCTGGATGTCGCCTTCAGGGATCTGTGCGTTGAGGGTGGGGGAGGGGGTGTCTGTCATGATGCCTGCTTTCTGATCACGAGACCACGCCGGTCCACACACCGACGATGATGGCGCAGTTGCCGATGAAGATCAGGGCTGCGAATCCGACGGCGAAATACCTGCGGAACGATTTGTACTTGGGATTTGCGATGCCGAGGCTTTGGAACAGGCTCCACCCACCGTGGTAGATGTGCAGGGCCAGGGCGGCCTGTGCGACGAGATAGAAGATCGCCACGATCGGGTTGCTCAGGCTGGCGATGATGTTGTTGTACACCGCTCCGTGCTCGAAGTCTGGGTTCGCCCATCCCAGGGTGAGGTCTGCGATGTGGAAGAGGGTGAACAGCAGGATGATCGTTCCACCCCAGCGCATGGTGCGACTGGCGTAGTTGGCTGCCGCGTACTCCCGTTGGGCGTCGTAGCGGTCTGTCCCACGAGCTTCCCAGTTCCTCTTCGTCAGTGCAGCTGATGCTCCGATGTGGATCACAAATGCGGCCAGTAGGCCAATGCGGAACAGCCACAGGATCGACTCCTCCGGGACGAGGTGCCCGCCGAGATTCCTCAGAGCCTCGCCATAGAGATCGATCTCGTACTCGCCGAATTCGTTCATGCCGAGGAACACCTTGAGGTTCCCGATCATGTGGGCGAGCACATACAGCAGCAGACCGATGCCGGTGATGGCCATCAGCCATTTGAGGCCCACGGATGACGAGAAGAACCCTCCAAGCCAGTCCTGCCATCTCGTCCGCTGGTGAACGTCTGGGCGTTCCGTCGTCGTCACGAAAGGATCCTTGTCTTCGCGTGCCCCTGATTATGCCGTACCGAGCGAATAAGGTGCCCGCGCGGTCCGCAGTACTCCATACTCAGACCGGAACAGGGCGAGTAGACGGGGGACACGGTTCAGCGGTTCCGGGTGCTTGGAAGGTCGGAATACGGAGCACGGAATACCGAGTACGCGCATGCCCAGGCCATCCGCACCCCGAGGGTTCTTGACATTTCTTTGGAAATACGCGCGCGCGAACTTGACAGGCGCGCGCGACCTTGGTTGAATCACAGAATTGTAATTACACACCTGTAGGAGCTCGCGCGTGATCACTGAACTTCTCGAAGCCCTGAAGAACGAGGGCATCGACATGGCATGGCAGGACTTTGCCAATTGCCGTGGTGCGGACCCGGATCTCTTCTTTCCGGAACGCGGCGCTTCGACGCGCCAAGCCAAATCGATCTGCAGGGAGTGCTCCGTCATGGAGGAGTGCCTCGAGTTCGCCATCATCTCGAGCGAGAAGTTCGGGATCTGGGGAGCGATGTCGGAGCGGGAGCGTCGCAAGATCCGACGCGAACGCCAAATCACCATCCGCCGCAGGCGGGCTGGCTGATTTCATCGGCTTGATCGAAGCCGTATCTGCTCACCCTCGCGGGTGTCGTAGAATCGTTGTTGACCACACAAGGAGCGCCTCGTGAACGTATTTCTCGCCGTCCTGGTTGCCTTCCTCGCGTTGGCCATTCTCGGAATCGCTGTATATGCCATCAGGGCCGTTGGCCAGAGCGCCTCGAGTCGCGTCGACACGCCGAGCGCGGCGCCTACGAGGCCAATGCCGCAGGTGAGTGACTTCCATGTGAAGGGCAGCACCGCATCGGTCGTGTTCGGGGTTCCCCTTGGAGATGAGGAGGCTGGCGAGCACCTGACCGAACTCCTGTGTGCGTCTGCCGTTGAGTACGTGCGAGAGAAGGTTGCCGAAGGGCTTCCGCTCGAGGGCGTCGAACACATTTCCGTGTCGGCCATGCGTGGCGATCAGCCCGCCCAC
>CAJQOW010000291.1 GCA_905480055.1 uncultured Acidimicrobiia bacterium | reverse complement strand
CGAGTTGCCCGCAGACAGGATGGCGATGGCGTTGTTGATGATGGTCGAGGTCGGATTCGTCGTCGGGGTGATCGCGCCGATGACGCCGTACGGGGCGTACTCGGCCACCATCATGCCCTGATCGCCGGTGACGACCCTGGGCTCGAGGTCCTCGGGACCGGGTGTTCGATCGATGACGAGCTGGTTCTTGAGGATCTTGTCGTCAGCTCGCCCTATCCCCGTCTCCTGCCGCGCCATGTAGGCAAGCCGTTCGTTCTCAGCCCTCATGGAGACGCGGATCGACTCGATGATGCGCTTGCGGGCGTCGAGGCCAAGCGACTGGTAGGCGCCGAAGGAACGCTTTGCCGCCCTGACCGCATCATCAACCGTCCGGAAGACTCCCTCACCGATGGAGTCGTCGACGTTGGCCACCGCATCGGCAGCCTCGATCGCCTGGCCAGAACGCCCGACAATGTCGCCCGTCGCAACGCGGCCCTTCACCCTCGAGATGATGGCCTGGATATCTGCGTCGCTCAGGTTTGCCATGTCACTTCACGAACACCGTTTCACCGTCGACGTCCCACTGATCGACAATGGCCATGATCACGGCATCACACGGTTTGTCCTTCGTGACCTGCGTCTGGCGCGCCGAACTCCCCGAGGCGTAGAGCACGACCTCGCCGACTCCAGCACCTACTGAGTCCACGGCGATCACATACCCACCGCTCGGCTCGCCGTGCTCATCGATCTGTCTGACCACGAGCATGGCAAGCCCGTCGAGCAAGGGTTCCTTGCGCGACGCGACGAGTGTTCCCGTCACTTTCCCGAGGTTCATGTTGCCTCCGTTGGATGTGCCAGCTGCGTCAGCCGACGGCGTCCTGTGCGTCGTCGGTGCGACCGAGTGGCAACACAAGGTCGAGGTTGACGTGCTGACGTGCAATGACGTGGGTAGCTATGACTTCGCCGACCTTCTCGCCGCCGCGAACGCCTGCGTCAACTGCGGCCTTCACCGCGGCGACGTCGCCACGAACGATCGCCGTCACGTAGCCTCCACCGGTCTCCTCGTAGCTCACGAGTTCGACCTTTGCTGCCTTCACCATTGCGTCAGCAGCTTCGACCATCGCAGCGAAGCTGCGGCATTCGATCATCCCCAGTGCGTCTGCCATTTCGTTCCTCCGTTCGTTTCCTGAATCGCTTCTATGAATCGTCTCGGCCTGTCAGGCCTTCGAGTGCGCCGACAGCGGCCTGCCAGCCAACTTCAACGTCCTGTTCCTCTCCACCGAGGTATACACGGCCAACCGCACCGAATGCTCGCACCTCGAGCACGTTGATGTTCGAAGCCTTCTCCGCCTCGTTGGCGGCCAGTGCCGCGTAGGCGGCCGGGTTGCATTCGAGGACGTACAGCGTCTGCCCAGGAATGATCATCTGGCCATGACGCATGCGGTTGATGAGCTGGGCGTGGTGATCGTCAATCCGCCTGATGATCTGGCTCGACAACACCTTGGGCTTCACGCGGTCATCCTCGGTGAGACCGAGGGCATCGAGGATTGCCTCGCCTGCGGCCCGCGTCTCTGCCTGCTCGGGTGAGTGGATTTCGAGCAGTCCGAAGACGCGCTCGATGATCTGCATGCCCGGCTTGACGGTGGTCGCCTTCAGAGCGATATCGGTGAGACGATTGATCTCGATTCCGGGGGCTACCTCGACGAAGAGCGTCGCTTCACCTGCAAGGGGCAAGAAGCCCTGGGCCGTCGTCCCGAGAAACGCAGCGTATTGGGGCTGCAGGCTGTCGAGGAACGCATAGGACCGCAGCTCAATACCGGTCGCCATCGTCATCTCCTTCTGTTCCGCTCACTATTTGTACTCCTGCCGATGCGCCGATGCGTGTGGCACCTGCCGCAATCATGTCCTCAGCGTCCTCGAGCGTTCGGACTCCGCCCGATGCCTTCACGCCCATGTCGGGGCCCACGGTCTCGCGCATGAGGGCGACGTCGTAGACGGTGGCTCCCCCGCCACCGAACCCCGTGGACGTCTTCACGTAGTCCGCTTTGGCCTGCTTGGCGAGTGCAGACGCGATCACCTTCTCCTCGTCCGTGAGGAGGGCGGTCTCGAGGATCACCTTGCAGATGGCACCACCTTCATGGGCAGCGTCGACAACCTGCTCGATGTCCTTGCGAACAACGTCGTTCATACCAGACTTGAGTGCGCCGACATTGATCACCATGTCGACTTCCCTGGCCCCGTCCCGAAGCGCCCTGCGGGCTTCCATCGCCTTGATCTGTGAAGCATCAGCACCGAGGGGAAAGCCGATGACCGTGCACACTTTGACGTCCGAACCTCGGAGAAGCTCGGCTGAACGCTTGACCCAGAACGGGTTGATGCACACCGATGCGAAGCCGTAGGTGAGGGCCTCGCCACACAGCTGGTCGATCTCGGCGCTCGTGACGTCAGGCTTGAGCATCGTGTGGTCGATGTACTTGGCGAGGTCAACGGGAACGTCCTCAGCGTCGCCGTGATACGCAACGCGGTCCGCACCGTTTGCCACAACCTCCCGCAGCTTGTGCGGGCTCGAGAGGATGTCCGCTCGCTCCGCTAGCGCAGTGAGCACCTCCCTCGTGATCAGCTCGACGAGCTGGTCTCGGGGCATGTCTGGCACCGTCATGGTGTGGATCCAATCGTTCGGTGATCCAACGCATCGATCTTGGCAACGCGGTTGGCGTGCCGTCCCGGACCGAACGGCGTTGCAATGAATTCCTGAGTGATTTGCCAGGCCAGGCCGTCGCCAATGAGGCC
>CAJQOW010000290.1 GCA_905480055.1 uncultured Acidimicrobiia bacterium | reverse complement strand
CTTGGTCGGTGCCCCATCGACGTACACGGTCTCGCCGCCGACCTTGACCTCTACGGGGTGGATACCTGCGGTGAAGGCGATGTGCCATGGGTCCATGGGGTCGTATGACCAGATGACTTCGTCGTTTGCCGCTTCGGGGACCAGATCGAGTCCCGTCATGAGCCAATTCCATGCCGGGTCGGGTCCAACCGTGACATCGACGGACCGTTGCATGACGTAGGCAAGGCGGAACGATTCGATCATGTTTGCACCGATGCCGTCCGTGCCAAGGGCGACCGGGTTCTCGAAACGAGCAGGGTTCGCGTACCCAACGCCGTTGTTGAGGTTCGATCTCGGATTGTGGAGAATCGTGCCACTCAGGCCATGGTCGTCAGACAAGTAGACGCAATGGCTGAGCAGCCACTTGTCGTTCGTCATGCCTGCCAGTCGCCGTGGCGCATCCTTGTCGCCAGGCCCCTCGGCCACGTGGATGTGCACACCGACATCGAACTCGTTGGCGAGATCTGCGGCTGCCTGAAGGCTGTCGTCCGTGCACGTGAATGCAGCGTGGACACCTACGAGGCCGTTGCCCCCCTCGGACAGGAATCGACGGTTCTCCTCGAGACCACGCGCGGCCCCGTCAGCACCGTGGCGATCCGTGATGCCGTAGGCCGGCACGACGCGTACGCCGACCTCTTCACAGGCGTCGGCGATCACCGACAGCGATCCCTCGATCGCGTTCGGTGTCTCGTTGTGGTCGATGATTGCCGTGGTGCCGGACTCGAGTGCCTCGAGGGCGCCGAGCTTTGCGGACCATTCGAGCATCTCGAGGTCGAGGGCCGCATCGAGTCGCCACCAGATCTGTTCGAGTATCTCCTGGAAGTTGGTCGCAGTCTTCGGCGGGGGCGGCATGCCTCGGGCGAGCTCGGAGTACAAGTGGTGGTGCGCACACACGAGTCCTGGGGTAACTGCCGTCATATCGTCGCTCCTTTGCGCCTCTTGTTCCATGCTACGCGTCGACCGGGTTCGTTCGGATCACCGCTCCACCGGTTGGTGAACGTCCATCGGGGTCTGTGTTCGCCACGTACCGTCGACCTCGTGGAGGGCCGCTGCCACCGCACCCGCAGTGGGAACGAGCCCGATCTCGCCGACGCCCTTGACGCCGTATGGCGCTCCGGGTTGGGGAACCTCGACGATGATGGTCTCGATCTCGGGCATGTCCTTTGGTCTGAGGATGCCGAGCGACCGCAGGTTCTGCTTGGTCGGCCTGGCATCGTCGTCGGTGGGGAATTCCTCGGTGAGCGCGTATCCCAGTCCCATGTGGACGGCACCTTCGATCTGGCCCTCGACGAGGGTGGGGTTGACCGCCTTGCCAACGTCGTGCGCCGCTATCACCGTCTCGATGTCTCCCGTGTCCGGGTCTGCGATCACCAGTTGTGCGGCGTACCCGAAGGCGGAGTGGATGATGGGATGGTCGAGGCCTTCTTCGAGCGAGTTGGTCCAATCAACCCGGTACTCGCCTTCGTAGTCGACGCCGATCTCGTAGCCGCCGTCGGCGGCCTTGGTGCATGCATCCGCGACCCCGCCGGCGGCCATGATCGTTCCGCGCGATCCGGTGGTCTGGCCTGCACCAAGCTCGAGCGTCGTATCGACAATGACGTCTATGCGGCCGGGGTCGACGCCGAGTTCTTGCGCTGCGACCTGAAGTGCGACGTTGTGGACGCCTTGGCCCATTTCGGTCCAGCAATGACGTACTTCGACCCTGCCATCGTCCCGGAATCGGACGACAGCCTTGGAAATCTCAACAAACCCGTTTCCGAGGCCTGAGTTCTTGATTGCGAGACCAAGGCCAACGGCCTTGCCGTTGGAGCGGG
This sequence comes from uncultured Acidimicrobiia bacterium, assembly GCA_905480055.1. The sequence continues at coordinate 2,888 of CAJQOW010000290.1, read as the reverse complement.
CCTCGTCGTACGAAGGCTTGATTGCTTCGAGGCACTCACGGATTCCGCGTGATCCGTCGTCCATGATCTGGCCTGGGCCCCATTCGGAGCCGGGGGTGACGATGTTGCGGGATCGGATCTCCCATCCGGTGAGGCCTGCGGCGGCAGCCAACCTGTCCATCACGCCTTCCATCGCGAACTGTGCCTGATTGGCCCCGAAACCCCGGAATGCTCCACCGACAGGGTTGTTTGTGCGCACGGCGAGTGCTTCAACGTCGATGTTGGGAACGGAGTAGGGCCCGCTCATGTGGCCAGCCGCACGCTCGAGCACCTTCATGCCGACCGACGCGTATGGCCCGGAGTCCCCGATCATTCGGGAACGCAGGGCCGTGAGGTTGCCCTCGTCGTCGCATCCTGCCCAGACCTCGATCCGAATCGGATGGCGTTTGGCGTGGATCCGGAACGATTGCTCCCTGGTCAGGGTGCAGGCAACGGGTCGCCGGAGGAGGTGGGCGGCAAGGGCCGTCTGGCCCTGGTTCGACATGTCTTCCTTGCCGCCGAACGCCCCGCCATTGGCGACGAGCTCAACGGTGATCGTTTGCGGCTCGACATCGAGGATCTTGGCGATCTGGTTGCGGTCGTCCCACACGCCCTGACCGCCCGAATACACATGGAGGCCATCATCGGTTGGGACCGCGAGGGTGGACTCTGGCTCGAGGAACGCGTGCTCGACCCGTTGGGTGGTGAAGACCTCATGGATCGTATGCGTCGCGGTGTCGAGAGCGGTCTCGATGTCGCCCCGTGCGTAGGCCGAGCGTGAAAGCAAGTTGCCCTCCAGCCCCCACACGGCGTCCTCATCGGATGCAAGTGCGGTGACCGGGTCGGCGAACGGTGGGTGCACGCCGTAGTCAACATCGATGAGCTCGGCAGCCGCTCGTGCCTCCTCCTTGGTGCTGGCCACAACGATCGCTAGCGCATCGCCGTAGAACGACGTGCGTCCGCCCACGGGAATGAACACGGGCCAGTCCTCGTAGATGATCCCAATCTTGAGTTGGCCGGGGACGTCGGCTGAAGTGAAGACCCCAACCACTCCAGGGGCTGCCTCGGCGGCAGCGGTGTCGATGCCATTGATGTCTGCACGCGCATGGTCCGACAGCTTGAGGGCAGCGTGGAGCAGCCCTTCCGGCCGGAGATCGTCCACATACCCGCGATCGCCGAGGGCGAGTTCTATGCCCTCGTACTTGGCGCCGTCGTCACCAACCGCAACCGGCATGCGTGGCATGGCACTGCATCCTCGACCAGCAGGTCGACGGCCTCGAGGATCTTGGTGTATCCAGTGCATCGACAGAGATGCGCACCGAGGCGGCTCTTGACCGTTTGGAGATCGAGGTCGGAGCCCTTCGCGTCGAGCAACGACTTCGTGCGCACCATGATTCCCGGCGTGCAGAATCCACATTGGAGTGCACCTGCGCTGGCAAACGCATTGGCGAGCCTTTCCCGCTCAGCCTCGTCGAAGCCCTCGAGCGTGGTGACTTCCTTGCCGGTCGCTTTCTCCATGGAGACGAGACAGCTCTGGATCGCCTTGCCATCGAGGAGCACGGTGCACGCCCCACATTGGCCCGATGGTGAGCATCCGTCCTTTGGGCTTGTGATCCCGAGCTCTTCGCGAAGGGCAGACAGCAGGTGAGGGTGGTCGGCTCGTACGGCAGCGGGCTGTCCGTTGACGGTGAACGAGATGCTTTCCATCGCCGGGACCCTCCTCATGCTCCTCCCCATCTTGACCTCCACGTTGACATTTTGTCAACTTCTCGGCTAAGGAACTTGGCGCTACGCTGGCGGGGACCGAGCAAGGAGTCAGCGTGGCTGAGTATCGGGCCGAATTCCTCATCGAACCGTTCACGGAAGGATCGCTCGGCCCGCCGGTGATTGCAGGCATCGAGGCAGTCCGCGCCGCGGGCTTCGAACCGGACATCGGAGCATTCGGCACCACGATCGACGGGGGTGCGGATGCCATTGGCGAAGCCGTGTCGGCTTTGGTGTCGGCGGCACTCGGCGCCGGCGCGACACGTGTGTCCATCCAGGTTTCGGGCGGGCCGGAATCGTGACCGCTCTTGCGGCACCCCACAGGGTCATCGAAGCCGTTCGCCCGGTCGTGGAAGCAACGGGTAGCTCGATCGTCGAGGTCGATGAAGCTGATCAAATGGATGTTCCGATCGAGTGGGAAGGCGAGGTGATCGCCTACGCCCGCATCGGCTCGCTCGCAGATGCGCTCGGGAACCTCGTCGGACGGATCGAAGAGGAGTTGGGGGCACCGCTTCAGGACCTCGATCGCTCCGGAAAGCAGTCCGCGATTCGGCTTCTCGATGATCGGGGAGCGTTCCAGCTGCGCAAGTCGATTGAGGATGTGGCTGACCTGATGGGGGTGAGCCGCATCACGATCTACAACTATCTGAACGCGATCCGAGCATGACGGTTTGACATTTCGTTAATTCCGTAGAAAGCTACTCATGAATCCGGCAGCAGTGGATCAAGGTTGTTTGAGATGGATGTGAGATGACGATCGACCTCACGCATCGACAGCGCCGTCTGCTTGCCTACTCCATCCCTGTCATCGCCGTCATCGCTGCACTGCTCTTCGGTGCGATCATGCTCATCCTCCTCGGTGCGGACCCGATCGAGGGCTATTCGGAGATGTTTGTCGGTGCCTTCGGCTCCGGCGACGCCCTGGTGGCGACGATCCTCAAGGCGACACCCCTGCTCCTGGTGGGTACCGGCATCGTCATCGCGTTCCGAGCCAATGTGATCAACATCGGCGCCGAGGGACAGATGGTGCTCGGCGGGTTGTTCGCAACGGTCGCTGCGCTCTATCTGCCGTCGATGCCTCCCATCCTCATGATCCCGTTGGTGAT
>CAJQOW010000289.1 GCA_905480055.1 uncultured Acidimicrobiia bacterium | reverse complement strand
ACGACGTCGCGCAACACGCCTGCGGCCATGTCGACCGTTACCGGCTCCTTGGTGAGGAGTGCGTACGCCGTGACCCTGGTCAGTGCACCTTCGAGCTCGCGAATGTTGTCGAACACGTTGGCGGCGATGAACCCCAGCACGTCGTCAGGGACCTGCACGCGGCCCGTTGCTGCATTCTTGCGAAGGATTGCGTGGCGGGTTTCGACGTCCGGGCTCTGGATGTCGGTGGTGAGCCCCCACTCGAACCGGCTGCGGAGGCGATCCTCGATGGTCCGCAACTCTCGGGGCGGACGATCGGAGGAAATCACCAGCTGGTTGCCGGCTTCGTAGAGCGAATTGAACGTGTGGAAGAACTCCTCGAGGATCTGCTCCTTGCCTTCGAAGAATTGCACGTCGTCCAGCAGGAGGAGATTGACCTTCCGGTATCGCGCCTTGAAGTCGTCCATGCGCTTGCGGCGGATCGAATTGATGAAGTCGTTGAAGAAGGACTCGGAGGTGACATAGCGCACCACGGCAGACGGGTCGAGTTCGAGGCGATGTTGTCCGACGGCGTGGAGCAGGTGGGTCTTGCCGAGTCCGGCACCTGCGTAGATGAACAGTGGGTTGTAGTGCCGGCCCGGCTGTTCGGCGACCGCCTGTGCAGCGGCGTGGGCGAAACGGTTCGACGGTCCCACGACGAAGTTCTCAAAGGAGTACCTCGCGACCAGGTTCGAGATGTAGTGCTCGGTGTGATCGGCCTGTGCGGGTAGCGCATCTGCGAGTGTCGGCTGGTGAGGCACGGGTTCATCGTCGATGGGCTCGACGGGTTCGATGGGGCTCACCGTGATCATCACCTCGAACGGTTCTGGCCACACGGACGATGCGATCTCGCGGATCTGATGGGTGTAGTTGTCGGTCACCCATGTTGCGTTGAAGCGATTGGGGGCTTCAAGGTCGATCACTGAATCCTCGACCGTCACGGTGAGGGGCTTGATCCATGTCTCCCACTTGGCCACACCGAGGATGTCCCTCAGCCGGCTGTGGAACAAATCGACTTGCGATTCGACCGCGCCAGTTGACGTCTGTGTGATTGCCACCTGTGTTGTCTCCCATCAGGCTCGCGCCCAGCCCTACAAAAACTGTCCACACATCTATCCACAAGATGTGGAGAAGATGTCGGTCCTGGTTTCGGGGTTGAACCAGTGACCCTCACTCCCCGGGGAAGAGCAGATGTCCGTCTGGAGAGCGGTGGCGAGCATAGGGACGGTCTTTGAAACAGTTCAAGAGCGGCAAATCCGCGGGTACTCGCTCGGAGGCGGCCAGCAGACAGTGCTCAGAAACGCCCTATTGACGGGCTTTCCCGGAGGCTCCTGGAACACACTGGTGCAGAGCGTTTCGAGCGATTGCGCCGATGGGACCTTCGTCTGTGTTTCGCGAGGCCTTCGTAGTTTTCGCGGGCTGTCTTGGGAAGGGTGATTGTGGCCCGCTGCCCCTAGAATGCCTGCGTTCCGTGACTTGCGCGGAGCGAACCTCCAACCCCAACAGGGACAACCTCATCATGAAGCGTACGTATCAGCCGAACAATCGCCGCCGCAAGCGCAAACACGGTTTCCGTGGACGCATGCGCACCCGTGCGGGCAGAGCAACCCTCCAGCGTCGCCGTGCAAAGGGACGCACCAGGCTCTCGGCCTGACGGCGGCCGGTTCGTGCCGCTCCGTGGTAGCGCTCGCTTCTCGTCGATCTACCGCAATGGCACGAAATCCCGTCGCGGTCCCGTCGTGGTCTTCTCCATGCCTTCCTCAAGCACGCCACCAGAAGTCGGCATCGTCGCCGGCCGCAGGGTCGGCAACGCTGTGGCCAGGAACCGGGCCAAGCGACGCCTCAGGGAAGCCGCTCGCCGTGCACAGCTGTCAGGGAACCGGGCCTACGTGATGGTCGCTTCCGAGGCCGTGGTGGACGTAGCGTTCAACGACCTTGTTGAATGCGTCGCAACGGCTGCATCAGAAACAGAACAGGCGACAACGTGATCGACCACGCAACCAAGCAGACCTCCGTCGTGACCCGCTCGGGCATGCTTGCGGTGCGTGGGTACCAGAAGGTCCTGTCTCCCGTCTTCGGAGGTAATTGTCGTTATTACCCCAGCTGCTCCCAGTACACCTATGAAGCAATAGAGATCCATGGACTTGGCAAGGGGTCCTGGCTCGGCTTCAAACGCATCGGTCGGTGCCACCCCTGGCATGAGGGCGGTCATGATCCCGTTCCCGGATCAGCAGATGCCACCGACCACATCACCGAAGGGGGTGACGCATGAACCCGTGGCAGATGCTGCTCGACCTTCTTGGTGGGATACTCGCGTTCTTCTACGGCATAATTCCAGAATATGGAATTGCCATCATCTTGCTCACGTTGCTCGTCGGTTTGGTCCTTTTCCCACTGACGTACAAGCAGACCAAGTCGATGAAGGCGATGCAGGACATTCAACCTGAGGTCAAGCGTCTTCAAAAGGAGTACAAGGAAGATCGCGAGGAGCTGAACAAACAGCTGATGGCGCTCTACCAGGAGCGAGGCGTCAACCCCGCTGCAGGCTGCCTCCCTCTTCTCGTCCAGATGCCGATCTGGTTTGCGTTGTACCGCGTGCTGTGGCAAGGAAGCGGTCTGCC
>CAJQOW010000288.1 GCA_905480055.1 uncultured Acidimicrobiia bacterium | reverse complement strand
GTCGGCCTCTCGCACAATCGGCATGCCGTGGACGGAGACCGGGAACGACAGGTCCGTGGCCATCGTGGTGATCACCGCGAGCTGCTGTGCGTCTTTCCGCCCGAAGTACGACGCATCTGGCTGCACCCCTGCGAAGAGCTTGGCGACCACCGTGGCGACGCCAGCGAAGTGACCCGGGCGCGCCGTGCCTTCCATGCCCTCGGCGACCTTGCCCACAGTGACCGTGGTCTCGGGCTGGTGCGGATACATGTAATCCGTGTCGGGTGCGAACACAACCGTTGCCCCTGCATCGAAGGCCAGGGCAACGTCGCGGTCGAGGTCACGCGGGTAGGTGCTCAGGTCGCGTGTCTCGCCGAACTGGAGCGGATTCACGAACACGGAGACGACGACCGTGTCGTTGCGGCTTGACGCTTCGCGAATCAGGCTGAGGTGGCCTTCGTGCAGGAACCCCATCGTGGGAACAAGGCCGACGCTGCCGACGGCGGAACTCCGCACGTCCTCGAAGGTGTGCACGAGATTCATCCGATCGCCTCATCCATGTCGGCATCCGCACCTGCGATGCGTGCCGTGCCCTTGGCGAAGCTACGGAACACCAGATCTTCCGTCTCGCCCACCGAGGCGACCGCTGCGAGCTGTCTGGAGACGGTCCCCGTGTCTCCTCGTGCGATGGGTCCGGTCAGGGCGGCTTCCGGGCCCATGGCGTATGCGTTCTCCACGATCGCTTCGACGAGTGGCCGCGATGCTTCGAACGGCACACCGGAAGACTCGAACAGTCGTTGTGCGAGGGCGAGCGCGGCGAGCGGATAGTTGGCTGCCGATGCCGCGGCCGCGTGATACACGGCCTTGTTGTCATCTGATAGATCGAAAGGCACGCAGCCGAGCGATCGAGCGAAGGTGGCGAGAAAACCGTCGAGCGGCGAGGTAGCTGTGATCGCGACCCACGCGCCGGGAAGACTGTCGGCTCCCGCAACCGGGCTCGGCAATGTTTGGAGCGGATGAAACGAACCGACAAGTCCTCCGGCCTGTCGAATGGGCTCCAGAGCCGACACCGGTACGGACCCCGACACATGCACCGTCGTGACGGAAGGTGCCTCGGCGAGTTCGCGAGCGACAACGCCGATCGCGTCGTCTGAGACTGCAACCACCCTGAGGTCTGGGGTGCCGGACTCGACAGGCACCATCGTCGACAGCGCATCGACAGCTTCTGTGGATCGGCCGTGAATGCCGACGATGCGGTGGCCGCAGCGGTGCGCAGCGATCGCCAATGCGCCGCCGGCGCGTCCCGGTCCGTGGAGTTCGATGTTCATGTGGCTCCGATCCGTCGGGTATCGGTCCTGGAGGCGGAGGCTAGAGGCCGTCGGTGGGCTTCGATGTCGCCAGCACGAGGTTCAACGAGTGCCCGACCGCGGCGTACGAACCATCAGCACCCCAGACCCGGACGGTTCCTGCGACCGATCTGCCCGCCATGTGATCGATTGATGCCTCGGCGAGGTACCACGGCTGCGAGGTGAGTGCTGCGTATCGAACGGTGAGGTCGATCGTTGGTGTCGACAGGTGACTGGCACTCGGAAGTTCACCGCGCGCCTGGAGCGTGGCTGGCCATATGAGGGCATCGATCGGCATGAGAATGGATGCAGCGGTCAGATATGGCTCGGTCCATCCGGCGGTCACATTGGGGCTCCATGCCCTCAGGACCGGCGCCTCCCCATCGGCCAGGTCCGGGAGGTCCCAACGCTCGAGGGGTGTCCACGAATGAAGCGACATACCGGGTGTCCGCCCTGCTGCACGCACGAGGCGGTCCGCTGGCGTGGCCTGCGACCGGCCCAGAACAGCGGGCATCTGAGGGCCGCTGACCGGTTCGGGAACGCCAGCGACCATCGACACAGAGCACGAACCCACCACGGATGCATCCACGCTGATCCGAATTTCGAGGTCGCACGATGCCGAACTCGACCGCACCGTGGTGACATCGATGACGAGATCGGACCCTGCTGGGACGGGTGCGATGAATCGATATCCAAGATCGGAGACCTGGAATTGAGGTGCGTGTCGGTGCGCGGACGCCAGTGCGACTGCGGCGAGGAATGCACCAAACGCATCGGCAGACGTGTTGGCCCAATCCTTGTGCGCAATGCAGTGATACGGCCCTTCACCTTTCACATCCAGCGCTTCCGCAAGCCCAACCATCCAACGTTGACCGGTCTCATCCACCGGACCGCTCACCCTGCGGATGCCGTCGACTGAAGTCGCATCGAGCACATCTGCGTACGCGCCTGCGGCATCCCCCAGTCCCGGTTCGAGATCGGTGAGAGGTGCCAGGACGAAGGGCCGCTCGCGAGTGCGGGGGTGCGGCACCGTGAGGCCATCGGATGCAATCGAGATACCGTCACACCAGATGAGGTCGAGGTCGAGGGTTCTGGCAGCCCAACGCTCGTCCCGTGTCCTACCCCGCTCAGCTTCGATGTCGAGCATCCCTGCAAGCAAGGTCCTCGGGTCGAGATCGGTGTTGATACGCACGACGGCGTTCAGATAGGCATCCTGACCCTCGGGCCCGCCAACCGGATCCGTCTCATATATCGGCGAGCCACCGGCGAACGTACCGAGGTCACCGATCCGAGCCAGGGCATGCTCGAGATGGCTTCTGCGATTCCCGAGGTTCGAGCCCAGGGCGATGTACGCCTCTGGCATCTACTCAGGTCTCGGGTATCAGGCGTCTGCCCTCGGGGCCGATTGCCCGGCCGAGGATGCGCTGGATGACATCGGTCGCAACGATCGGATCGTCAAGCAGATCGGAGTAGATCAGGTAGCCCGCAAGCAACCCACCAAGCGTGTCGTCGATGGTGTCCCTGTGGACGAGCGCCACGGAGTCCGGCGCAGCCATGGCCTCTGACAACGACTCGAAGATCGGTTCGGCGTCTTCTGGCTCGAGCTCGTCGTCGACCTCGATCGCAAAGAACGACAGCCCTGCGGTCTCGTAGGCAAAAGAATTCTGGCTTGGACCGAGGAGGCTG
>CAJQOW010000287.1 GCA_905480055.1 uncultured Acidimicrobiia bacterium | reverse complement strand
CCTCAGGTTCGATCGCCGTCGTGGCAGTTCAGGGAGGGGAGCGTAGCGGGAGACTCGGAACTCGAGGCCTGGGAGCTCTGGGCCTTGGGGCTTGGGGGCCTGGTCAGATGACAGTCGCCGAGTAGTCGGGGCGGGCTGCTTCGAACGTGTCGATCTCGGACTCGTGCTCGAGGGTGAGGGCAATTCCGTCGAGGCCGTTCAGGAGGCAGTGCTTCGTGAATGGGTCGATCGAGAAGGAAGCCTCGAAGCCTGGCGCGGACACCCGTTGGCTCTCGAGGTCAACCGTGATCCGATTCTCAGGATCGGAGGCAATCTCCGTGAGAGTTGCAGTCTCGGCCTCGCTCAGGACAACCGGCAGGAGTCCGATCTTTGTGCAGTTGCTGTAGAAGATGTCCGCGAATGACGGTGCGATCACGGCGTCGAACCCCCAGTCCTCCAGGGACCACGGAGCATGCTCGCGCGAGCTACCCGATCCGAAGTTGGGGCCGGTGACGAGGACAACCGCATCGGAATACTCCGGTCGGTTGAGGACGAATGCTGGATCGGGCTCGCCCTCTGCATCCCTCGCCCAGTCGAAGAAGAGGAATTCGCCAAATCCGGAGCGTTCGACCCGCTTGAGGAACTGCTTCGGGATGATCTGGTCGGTATCGATGTTTGCGAGGGGCAGCGGCATGGCTTTCCCTGTGATCGTCTGCACGGCTTCCATCAGGCCATCTCCCTCACATCGACGAACCGACCGTTGATCGCTGCCGCAGCTGCCATCTCTGGCGACACGAGGTGGGTGCGTCCGCCCCTGCCTTGTCTGCCCTCGAAGTTTCGGTTCGAGGTTGATGCGCATCGTTCACCGGGCTGCAGCTTGTCCGGGTTCATCGCAAGGCACATCGAGCAGCCTGGCTCCCTCCATTCGAGACCTGCAGCGAGGAACACCTCGTGGAGGCCTTCTTCTTCTGCCTGGTCCTTCACGAGTCCCGATCCGGGGACCACGATTCCCGTGACATCTTCGTGGATCGTGTTGCCTTCGAGTATGGCTGCAGCCGCACGGAGGTCCTCGATGCGTCCGTTCGTGCACGAGCCGATGAACACCCTGTCGATGGTGATGTCGACGATCCTCGTGCCGGCCTCGAGGTCCATGTATTCGAGGGCACGTTCGGTCGAGTCGACGTCGATGGGGGCAGTGAAGTCGCTCGGGTGGGGGAGCGCTCCTGATATCGGGAGTGTCTGACCGGGATTGGTACCCCACGACACGTGGGGTTCGAGCGTTGAGGCATCGATGCGGATCTCGCGGTCAAACTCTGCGCCGTCGTCGGTCACCAGATCCCTCCACGCTGCGACGGCGTCATCCCATTCGTCAGCGTCGGGGGCCATGGGCCGCCCAGCGATGTAGTCAAAGGTTGTGTCGTCCGGTGCGATCATGCCGGCCCGTGCCCCAGCCTCGATGGACATGTTGCACACGGTCATGCGCCCCTCCATCGAGAGGCTGCGAATGGCCGATCCGCGGTATTCGATCACGTAGCCCGTTCCGCCCGCGGTGCCGATCTCTGCGATCACGGCGAGGATGATGTCCTTGGCGGTGACACCGAGCGGCAGGTCTCCTTCCACCGTTATCGCCATCGACTTCGGCTTCTTCTGCTGGAGCGTCTGCGTGGCCAGTACATGTTCCACCTCGGACGTGCCAATCCCGAAGGCGAGGGCGCCAAAGGCTCCGTGCGTGGCGGTATGTGAGTCTCCGCACACGATGGTCATGCCCGGTTGGGTCACGCCCTGTTCGGGGCCGATCACGTGGACGATGCCCTGGCGGCGGTCATCGACACCGAAGAGGGTGATGTCGTTGTTGGTCGTGTTGCGCTCGAGCGTCGCGATCTGCGTGGCAGACATGGGATCGGAGATGCCCTGTTCGCGAGGCGTCGTCGGTATCGCGTGGTCGACGGTTGCGAGGGTGAGCTCTGGCCTGCGCACGCTGCGCCCAGTCAAGGAGAGCGACTCGAAGGCCTGCGGGGAGGTGACCTCGTGTACGAGGTGGAGGTCGATGTAGAGCAGGTCGGGCTGACCGTCCTCGCGGTGCACCACGTGGCGCTCCCAGACCTTGTCGAACAGGGTGCGGGGGGTTGACATGAACTTCCTTCGGCCTTCCATCGGCATTGAGTCCGCGCAGAGTAGCCCGGGGCCACGGATGCCAGTAATCGTGGGCGAGGCGGGGCTGGGAGGTCGCGGCCATCTAGCCTGCGCCCATGCCTGCGCTCATGTTCGTGCTTGCGGTGGTGCTCACTTCGCCATTTGGCGGGGCTACTGCTGCGGCGATCGATATCACGGATGGTCTGACGGTCGATGTTGTCGTCGAGGTGGACGGGACGTTTGAGGCTGTGCTGTTTCGCCCCTTTTCCACGTTTGAAGAGCTTGCCCCAACTGCGCTTCGGCCGCTTGGCGGCAACCAATGGGGCGGAGCCGTGACGCTCCCAACCGCTGAGGATTGGCTCGTGGTTTTTGATGCGATCGAGCCGGATGGCAACGCAATCCGGTCGGACACCACGACCCTGTCCGCCATGGGTGTGGATCCCGTGGTGATCTCCGGCGAACCGGAGGCTCCGGTCGAGCGGTCGATCGACAGCTCCACCTGGTGGTTGGTTGCTGGTGCGGTCCTTGCGTTCGCAGCGCTCGCAGCGCTGGCATGGTGGACGTTCTCCGACGACTCCGATTCGGCCGAAGCGACCTCCGGCGAGGACCCGGACGAGGTACCTTGACATATTGTCGGGAAATGCCGTATATTCGTGATTCCTCGACCCAAGACCCATCATGACCGACCCACATCCCGACGTAGCCGACGTTGGCTCGGAGACACACACACTCGACTATGAGCTCGCGGACGTTGTTGTGGTCGAGTCGAAGGCGCAGATGAAGGCCGTCGCCGACGACACCCGCATGGACATCCTCAACCTGTTGCTCGAGAAGGCAGCCACGGTTTCCCAGCTCGCCGATGCGCTCGGCAAGCCCAAGGGAACGGTCGGGTACCACGCAAAGGTGCTCGAGGATGTCGGTCTCATCACCATGGTCAGGACCGCCAAGGTTCGAGCGATGACTGAGAAGTACTACGGCCGAACCGGTCGAACCATCCAGTTTGCCGCCAACCGCGGCGCATCAGATCCCACATCGTTCGTCGCCGATGCACTGCGAGGTATGCGGTCGATCGAGGGTGAGCCGCTGCCGTTCTTCACCTCTCGTGTGGCTCGGATCCCTGTGGAGCGCGCCGTTGAGTTCTCAGACCGACTGGTTGCATTGGCGGACGAGTTCATTGCCACTCCTCGCGCGGGTGACACGGCGTTCGGATTTCTCGCAGGTGTCTTCCCAACAGACCACCCCGCCTTTGGGGATGAGGACGGTCATGATGACTGATGTGGCGGAGGTCGAGGAGAAGGGCAAGAAGCCAAAGGTCGTCCTCGGGGCGAGCTATTGGAAGCTCTGGACATCGAGTGTCACCTCGAATCTCGGCGATGGAGTCACAGCCATTGCACTTCCTTGGCTGGCCTCAGCGGTAACCAGGAACGCCCTGCTCATCGCACTCATTGCTGTGGCCTCGAGAATTCCGTGGTTGGTGTTCACACTTCCCGCCGGTGTCATCACGGACAGGCTGGATCGCCGAAAGATCATGTGGCTGTCCCAGCTGTTCCGAGCGCTGCTCATGTTTGGCGGCGCACTGATTGTCGTCTACTACCAGTCATCGCTTCCGAATCCGGGAGAGGTCCAGGACGGTGTGTCGAGCGACAACATGGTGCTCTACGGGATGATCCTGGTGGTGTCGCTGTTGTTCGGTATTGCCGAGGTGCTGTACGACAACTCGGCGCAAACCATCCTCCCCGCGCTCGTGAAACCGGAAGGGCTCGAGCGGGCGAACGGCAACCTCTGGGGTGCCGAGATGGTCATGAACTCGTTCCTCGGCCCACCGCTCGGCAGTGTGCTCATCGGCATCGCCTTCGCCCTTCCGTTCTTCTTCGATGCAGTCACGTTCGCCTTGGCTGCCGTGCTCATCTTCTCCATCCGCGGCACGTTCGTTGCCCGCGACAAGAGCGAGGCGCAGTCCGGTGAGAAGGTCGATTGGTGGGGCGAGATCAAAGAAGGCGTCACCTGGCTGTGGAACCATCCACTGCTGCGCCCGATGGCAATCATCCTCGGCATCATGAACGGTCTCGGCTCGGTCACGTTCGCCACGCTTGTGCTCTTCGCCCAGGAATCGCTCGGTGTTGATGCATTCGTCTTTGCCATCCTCGGCATGGCAGGCGCCATCGGCGGAATCCTCGGCAGCGTCACGGCTCCGAGGGTGTCCAAGGCCATGGGTTCGGGGCCTTCGCTGTATTTCACGCTGCTCGCCAGCGTGTTCACCAACCTCATCATCGGCTTTGCAACGCACTGGTCGATCGTGTTCGTGATGTTTGCGATCTTCAGCTTCTCCGCTGTGCTGTGGAACGTCATCACCGTCTCGCTGCGCCAAACAATCATCCCCGACGAACTACTCGGTCGGGTCAACAGCGTCTACCGATTCTTCGCATGGGGCATGATGCCGATCGGTCTGGCCATCGGTGGCTTGCTCGTCGCAGGCCTCGAGGCAGCCGGAGCAAGCAGGGACATGGCCCTTCGCTCTCCCTGGTGGCTTGCTGCTATCTGCTATGTCGCTTTGTTCTTCTACGCCGCTCCAAAGCTGACCACGCAGAAGATCGAAGAAGCACGTGACGAGGGTGTCGCCGCCAAGGAAGCCGCTGAGGCAGAGCGGGCGGTTGATGATGGAGACGCTACCGATCGTGATCCCGGCACCTCGTGAGGTTGCCTCCGGTTCGGCCTTGCACCCGCGGCGTTGTGGCCGGGGGTGCGGGTCGAGCTTTCAGGGCTGTGAACGCCACTTCGAGAGAGCGATGAGCGCTGCAGCGCCTGCCACGCCTGCAGCCACGCCAATCCACACCTTCGGTGTGGGCGTGGGCACCCTGGGTCCGATGCTCACGGGTCGTTGGAACTCCGTGATCGGCCACTCATTTTCTTCCGCGGCTTCTCGCAGTTCCTTCTCCGGATTCACGGCGACGGGGTGGCCCACCAGTTCGAGCATCGGGAGATCGGTGTAGCTGTCGGTGTAGGCAAATGAGCCCTCGAGGTCGATGCCGTCGGCGGCGGCGACCTCTCGCATGGCTTCAACCTTGCCCGGTCCCATGGTGTAGCGCTCGAGCTCGGGGACATACCGTCCGAGGGCATCGGTGCGGATCCTCGTGGCTATGACCCGGTTGATCCCGACCATGCGAGCGATCGGTGTCACGAACTCCTCGGGGCTTGCCGACACCACGTAGACCTCTCGGCCGGCGCGCTTGTGTTCATCGATGAGGAACAGCGCCTCTGCGAACACGAGTGGTTCGATCACGTCGGTGATGGTTTCCGAGATGAGGCTCTCGACCTCGGCCTTGTGCCATCCCGACACGAGGTCGAGCATGCCATCGCGTGCCCGTTCGAGGCTGTCCTCATCTGCTCCGAACAGCATGTAGGAAACGGAGGCAATGCCTATGCGCAACAAGGTGCGTCGTGGCAGGAATCCGGCGTGGTATAGCGGGCGTCCAAACGCAAGCGTCGACGACCCGGCAATGATCGTCTTGTCGAGGTCGAAGAA
>CAJQOW010000286.1 GCA_905480055.1 uncultured Acidimicrobiia bacterium | reverse complement strand
CATTCATCGTTTGGTGGCTCGTTGGCACGCTTAGGCAACGCAAGTTCCTCTCCAGCAGCGAGGCTGTCGCCGAGCAACGCCAACGCAAACAGGCCGCCGCGCGCAAGGAACTGCTCAGGCAGTTTCCCGACCGCGACCCGGCGATGCGAACCAGAAGGGTGCTGGCTACTCGAAACCTCACACCAGGCGAGCTCCTTCGTGTCGCTGTGCACGGCCGGGGGAACGTCGACATCGAATCGCCGGCAACGACAGCGGCGGAGGCGACCAACCTCGGGCTCGAGTACGTCGTGTTCACCGGGTTCTCGACAACCAGGAAGAAGGGGTCGGTCTTCATCAACATCTGCGACCTCGATGGGTACGGCAGTACGTCCTTCCTCCACCCCGAGGACTCGCAGATCATCGCCTACGTGGAGGAGTGACTTCCCTTCCCGTTGGAACCGACGCGGGCTCGGTTTCGATCGACGATTGATTGACCGCAGACTCTGAAGTCCGGTACCTTGGGGCTGCGGATTGGGCTCCGCACAACAGAGGTTCGTGCTTCGCTCCGGCGGAGGCATCACGAACGGGGTCAATACGGCGATGGGGCGCCACCAGGAAGGACATCGTCTTGAAGCGCACTCTCGCCCTCCTCGCGGCAACGGCCGCGTTCTTCGTCATCGGCCTACCCGCTGCCATGGCCGTCGAAATCGAGATCTCGATCGACACGGTTGTGAGAGCGGACGAAGGATCAACCACTGTTCTTGCGACCGCAGACGTCCCTCCCGAACTCGTTGGATCGAGCTGTAGAGCGACCGCCCAGGCAATCAACCAGCCGTCGGTGCATCCGGGTAACAACCTCATCATCGCCTCTGGCGATGGCTCCATCGTCCTCACCGACGTGGAACGAGAGGCCGGGGTCACCACGACGACCGAAGGCACGCTGACTCTTGGACCGACCCTCACCGTCTCCCTAAGCATGGGTTCAGACGGAGTATTCAGCGCAGGGCTCGTCGTCACCATCGGCACGGACTGCGCACCACCGCCGACGACCACAACCACCACCGAGCCACCCACCACGACAACCACTGAGGCACCAAGCCCCGCGATCCTCATCGAGAAGCTCGCTGATCCAATCGAATACGGCCCGGACGGCATCGGTCACTTCACCATCACTGTCACGAACCCCGGACCCGTGGATCTCACCAACGTCCACGTGACCGACGACATCGCGACGGCGACCGACCCCACATCGGACTGTCCGCAACCTGAACTCCCCGATCTCGCGGTGGGCGAATCCCACGGCTACGCCTGCACCGTTGGGAACCTCGATGGTGTGTCGCCGTTCACCAATGAGGCGACAGCCATTGGTACGGGCCCCCTCGGT
Organism: uncultured Acidimicrobiia bacterium; assembly: GCA_905480055.1. Next base: position 3,992 of record CAJQOW010000286.1, on the reverse strand, counting down.
ACCCAGGTCACAGCCACCGACGACGCCGTGGTGCTTCCACCGGTCCTCGCAACGACCATTACACAACCGCCACCAACGACTGCACCGCCTCCCACTCTGCCCGAGACAGGTGTGCCGTTCGAGCAGGTGCGGGGTGTGAGTTTCGTTGGGTTCGCCCTGCTCCTTGGAGGGATCGCCCTGCTAGCCGCATCGGCTTGGATGGGACACGCCCTTGGCTACACGGAGTACTGGATGAACCTGGAGCCGAGGCCGAACGGCGACAACTTCTACATACCTCTTCGGCCAACCGAACGCGACTGAGCTGAGCCCGCACAGCCCTCACAGCGGTGGTGCTAGACGGGTTTGGTGATTGCCCTCCACGTTGACGCCACGAGCGTGTCAAGCTCGGCGTTCGTGAGCGTCGCGCCGGCTGCGATGAGCCGGACAACGACGCCGAGCGACATCGAGTAGATGACCTGGGGAGGGAGATCGACCAGAACATCCAATAGGTCGGGACGAACGGCCTCCTCCGCAAGCCGGTCACCCTGTTCGAGGAGTTGCTCATGCGCAGCGACGTAGAACGGAGACTCTTCCATCTGCGTCAGGAACTTGGCGCGCTCAGGCTCTGCAGCAAGGTGGGAATAAGCGCCGCGGACCAGGTGCCGGTAGCGATCGGCCGGCACCGCATCGGCGTCGTATCCAACGAGCGCCGCTTCACCCAGCTCGGCCTTGATCTCCACATAGGTCGCAAGTACGAGATCGTCCTTGGACTCGTAATGCACATACGCAGTCCCTGCAGCGACCCCAGCTTGTGCGGCCACGGCGCTCATGGACGCACCGTGGAACCCGCGCTCCGCAACAAGAGTCCGCAGTGCAGCTCGAATCGCAGCTGGCCGATCGACGGTGGTCGACGAACTCACGACTTCTGCTCCGCTGCATCGAACTCGAGCGCGACGCCCGTCTCACGCTCTGACACGCTCCACAGCGTTTCGATGGCCTCGTCGTTCCCCCGGCGCAAGATCGGACGACGCTCGGGGGGACCAGTGTTCACGTACCTCGGTGCGTACAACTCCCCACCCTTGGCAGCCGGATCGGTGGCGGCCCGCAGTTGGGGGAGGGCTCCCTTGGCGGGTGGCATGCCGGTCCAAGCCGCCATCTTCACCCAGAAGGGGCCCATGACGCCGCCACCTCCCTGCTCGTGGGTGTGCACCTGGAGGTTTGTACTCGACAACCCGGGGTGGGCGACGAGGCTTTCGGCGGCCAATCCGCGCTGCTCGAACTCGCGCTGCAGTCCGAGGGCGAAGTGGTAGTTCGCAAGCTTGGCTCGCCCGTAGGCACCCCACGAGTTGTAGGAACCTTCCAACGTCACATTGTCGGCATCAATCGACCGACCCATGTGGTGGGCGGTCGACGTCACGGTGACGACGCGAGCGTGGTCGGCCGCCAAAAGGGACGGCAGGAGTCCAGCGGTGAAGGTCCAATGCCCCAAATGGTTGACGCCCAACTGCATTTCGTAGCCGTCCTCAGTCCGACGTTCAGGCATCGCCATGAGGCCAGCGTTGTTGATCAGGATGTCGATCTGAGGATGAGCCGCCGCAATCGTTGCTGCTGCGGCCTTGGTGGACGCCTGAGAGGCCAGATCGAGTTCAACGATCTCGAGCGAGGCCTCGGGGTGATCAGCGATGATGTCGTCGTATGCCGCTGCTGCCTTTTCCTGATTCCGGACGGCCATCACAACGTGGGCACCCGCCCCGGCGAGTGCCCGAGCAGACTCGAGGCCGAGGCCGCCATTGGCTCCGGTGACGACGGCAGTCGTGCCGTTGAGATCAGGGATGTCGGATGCAGTCCATGTCATGGGGGCTCCTAAGTGAGTGAATGATCATTCATTCTTGCCCAACAGGCTCCATGTGTCAAGCGGATTCCTAACGGGCTCCCCCGATGCGTAGGGTGGGACCATCGAGCAGATTGCCGACAACGTCTACCGACTCGGGACCAAGGGCCACAACTTCTACCTGGTTCGCGACGGCGACGAGATCACCATGATTGATGCCGGATGCTCAAAGGAGTGGTCGAGCCTCACCCGTGCACTCGATTCGCTCGGGCTGCATGCGGATGCGGTGTCGGGCGTGGTTGCGACACACTCCCACGCAGACCACTTCGGCTTGGCCAGACAGGCCGTGGATGCAGGGATTCCGGTCCGTGTGCACGTCGACGAGGAGACCAGGGCCCTAGGTACGTACACCGGGCGGTACGCCGCCTCGGCATCCGACCTCCCACTATTCAGCATCCGCACACTGCGCAACTTCCTCCCCATGATGCGCGCAGGGGTGATGAGCCTCGATCACCTCGAGGAAGTCGGAACGTTCACCGATGGCGAGCAGCTGGACCTACCGGGCGGGCTCACCGCCATCCACACCCCCGGACACACCGAAGGCCATGCGATGTTTCACTCGGCCGAGCTCGGCCTCCTCTTCTCAGGCGACGGACTCATCACCATGAACCTCACCGGCGCCAACGAAGGGCCACAGATGATCGGTGATGTGTTCAACAACGACCCGGCCCAAGCCTGGTCATCACTCGACCGCATCAAGAATGTCAATGCGTCCAAGCTGCTGCCGGGTCACGGAGACCCATGGATCGGCTCGCCTGCCAAGGCGGTTCAGCTCGCAGGTGAACTGCGGTCCGCAGGCGCCTGAGCTACCGGGCCTGAACAGCTTCGATGACGGGGGCCAAGCCTTCGATAACCGCAACCTGATCGCCTGCCCCGAGGATCTCGAGGCGGGTGACACCCATGTCTGCAAACTCGACAAACGTTGCAGCGATGTCGTCCGCGGAACCCCTGATCGGGTCGTCGGCGGCGAGCAGGCCAGTCGGTTCCTGGTTGGGCGCCGCCACTGCGACCCCAATGGATCGGCCAAGCGTCGCAGGGTCACGGCCTGCTTCTTCACACACCCGGTCGAGATTGGCGAGCATCTCTGCGAAGGCAGCCGGCTGGCTGCTGGTGGTCGCATACGCGCTCCAGATGTCGGCGTTGTCGACGGCAAGGCGCATTGTTCGTGGCCCATGACCACCCAGCAGGAGTGGAATAGCGGGTCGCCCGTCCGGTCTCGGGATCATCGCCAGCGCCTCGGCATCGTGATAGGAACCGTGGAATGTCGTTGCGCCGTCTCCGCGCGCAGACGCGATGATCTCCAGCGCCTCCTCGTACCGTGACACCGTGTAGTTCGGTGGAAACCCGAACGCCGCTCCCTGACGGCCGGCGTGACCTGCCCCGAACCCAAAGATGAACCGCCCGCCGCTGATTTCGTTCAAGGTCTCGACAACCCTGGCCGTAAGGCCTGCGTTGCGGTGGAGGGCGGACAGCACCCAGGTCCCGACGTCAATGGTCGAGGTTGAGGCGGCAATGGCTCCCGTGAGGGCAACACACTCCCACCAGCCGATCGGTTCGTCCCAGGCTTCGGACTCCCACTGGAATTCATCGGCAATCCAGACCGTGTCGAAGCCCACAGCTTCTGCGAGCTGGGCTTGATGGCGGATCTCCGGCCAGCGGGGCGTGTGGTCATCGATGACGTTGTCGTACGTCCCGAGAGCGAGTCCGAGTCCAAGAGTCTCCATGCCGATACGCCTTTCGTTGCAGTTCGCGGACGATACTCGCATGGCATGGACGGAACCAGCGGCCCCTCGTGACGGCAGCGCCTGAAGTAGTCGATGGCACCGGTGCAGCGGCTATCTCAAGTGCGCACCGGCCCATTCGGCGCGGATAGGCTCCGCTGACACCGGACAAAGGAGCATCCCATTCCTCTACCAACGTGGGTCGCCAAGATGAACAAGAAAGTGTTCAACCCGCGCGAGATCAACAAGGGCGTTCGGCCGGTCCTCACCCACAAGGGACGCAACTCCGGGAAGTCGTATCAGACTCCGCTTGACGCCCATGCCGTGGACGGCGGCTACATCTTCATCGACAACTACGGGCCTGACAGCGACTGGGTGCAGAACATCCTCGCGGCAGGGAG
>CAJQOW010000285.1 GCA_905480055.1 uncultured Acidimicrobiia bacterium | reverse complement strand
CTTGGCGCAGCGCCTGGCGGGCTACGACCTGGTCGTGAACGCGGCCACCGACGAGACGGTCATGCCCGTGTTGCGCTCGGCGATCAAGGCCGGGGTCCACTACTGCGACGTCAACCTCGTCGACGAGGCAACTGAGCTGACCGCCGAGGCGGAGGAGGCGGGCATCACGGCGATCATCCGCAATGGCATTGGTCCCGGCCTCAGCAATCTGATGGGGATGCACGTGGCCCGTCAACTCGACGAGGTGCGGCAACTCCAGCGAGGAATGGCCTCGCTGATCAACTTCGACCCGTTGAACGAGGTGACCTCCCTCAGCTGGCTCCACGACCCCGACGCCAGCCGGGTCCTGCTGCACGAATTCGCGCCGTTCATGATCTGGATGCTGGAGATGATGCAAGAGAACGGCAGGCGCACAATGCTCGATCTCCAGCACGGCCAGTGGCTGGAGGTCGACCCCATCGACCAGGGTGTCGTCGTGCCCTACGACGGCGGTATCGGCCTCACCTACCCGTTCGCCAGCCTCGATTCGTTCTGGCAGGCCCTGCCCACCGAACTCGCCGAACTCGCCCCGATGGAGATGTGGTTCAGCACACTGCCGCCCCAGGCCGACGCCGTGCTCCGAGAGCAGGCGCGACGAATGGTCGACGACGGCATCGATCCCGGGACCGCCGTCGGTGCCTTCTTCGATGTCGTCGACGCCGACCCGCAGGGTTGGCTCACCGTCCCGGACGGCTACATCCCGGTCCCGATCATGTGGCTCCGCGCCATCGGCCACAAGGACGGGCGTCCGGCACGTAGCGACTGCTGGATCTCGGCTCTGCTGCCCGAACTGCCGGGATGGTTTCTCACCAACGCCGCCCTCGCTGCCGCGGCGCTGAAGATGCTGCAAGGTGAGGTGACACGGCCTGGCGTCATGACCGCAGAGCAGGCATTCGATCCCGAGTCGTTCTTCGATGAGCTCGCCGGACTGCTACCGCAACCGCCCTCCGACGGGCACCTCCTCAGCCGGTCCTTCCACTGGCTGGACTGAGAAGCCGCGGGCCCGCTACGTGCCGATAGGCCACGATCCGTCACGCGCGGCGTAACCGGCGATCAGGGGCAGCCCTGGCGTGTCCGACGACGCGCATTATGGGGCGGGTCGCCGCTCGCGTAGGTGCCCTACCCGGACGGTGTCGGGCGTGCTGCAAACGCGTGATTATTGAGTGGCTCGACCGCACGACTGCCCCGGCTACCGGTCGGTGACAGACCGCATCGGGTCGCCACTATCGCTCGTGTGCGGACTCGGCTCGGCCGAGCGATATGTGCCGTTTCCGGAAGCCTGCTGGGGCATTCCGGGGCCATGATTGTGCAGCGCCCCTGCAGCTGTCCACCCTCCCACACTTCGCCGGCTGTCGAGTGGTCAACTCCGCTGGTGTCGCGGGGTTCATGTTGGTCGTCCAACACGATCGCTTGCCCCAGCGTGGGGACGAAGTCGAGCGCCCCATGATCGGAGCCCGCGCCTGGAGAACTCCCGCTGCCCTTGCTGGGTAGCTCCTGCCGGGCCCGCGTTTCGTTCGCAAGCACCCTCGTCAGGCGGTCGGCTTGCCCGGCCAGCGCCGCCGCAATCTCTGCGATCTCGTCCTCGCCCGTCTATCGGCGATGACGCCGCAGTCGACGAGAAACGGCAGCGCGAGGCAACTGTGCTCAGCCTCCAAACTGTCCGGTGTAGGCGTGCTGGGCGATCTTCAACACGCCACCGTCGTCCACGACTACGAAGGTGCTGATACCCGTCCACCGATCGTCGTCCTCGGGGCCGACGAACTCATTGACGATCGACCCGTAGTACGGGCCGTCACCCGTCATGATCCCGTCGCCGACCTGGCCGATCGTCGAGGAAGCCTGGGGACTGGAGATGTCTGCAGCCGTGGCCTCGGCGTCCTGGTCCCCGAGGAGCGACACGAATCGATAGTCGTCGGTGACCAACGCCAGAAAGGCATCACCATCGTCGTCATTCCACGTCTGCGTGTACGCGTCGACGAGTTCCTGGACCTCCGAAGACAGTGCGGTCGACCTCTCGTCGCCGTCGTCACACCCGGCAGTGCCCGTCGCCATGAGCACGGCCACGACGACGGCTGTCAACGCTGTCTTGCTCTGTCGCTTCCTCATCACTGCCTCCTCGACCTCATCTCCTCCATCGTCAACTACGGCGCACGAACACCCCGAAATGACGACGACACCAGAGGGAAATGTCGTGAACTTCGAGCAAGGAGCTTCGCTGCGAATCCGAACACCTGACTCGCCTGCACCTGACTGCGTGGCCCGCGGTTCGGTCGAAACGGCGCCACCATCCCGCAGCGAATTGGGCATCTCCCCCGTGTAAGTGCCGCTCAGGGACACCCCGAGGAACGTCACAGATCCGGCGATCAGTGACGCACCCGGAGGAGGATCAGGTGCATGTTATGGGGCGCGCTGCGCGCTCTGGACGTGCCGATCAGGAGCGGTTCGATGAACCGTCGTCGATGCACGATCTGGGGCGGGTTCAACCCCGGTCGCGCGGAGTGCAAGAGTTCGAATCGACCCCATGAGGACCTCAAGTGCCTCGTAGCAGTTTGCGGCATTCTCGTCGACAGCACGGTCGCGTTGGGTGAGGGGCTCTGGAGCTTGAACTATCGACGAAGACTGCACCGCCAGCAATCGGTTCGGGAGTCGCGTTCTTGCAGGTGGACGGCGAGCCGTTTCGGGTGAACGAGACTGGTGGTTGTGTCGTCGTTGGTGATCCGGATGGTGACGGCGTTGGTCGCTGCTGTGGTGTCGACGAACGCGACGGTGCCCGAGGAGATCGAGAATCCCGGGTCCGTGTCGTCGTGAACGCAAACATCGTCGTCGACGCGTAGAGCGTTCAGTACGCCCGGATCACGCCGGGACGTCCGGGAGGCGAGAGCGGTCTTCGGCTGCGATGCGTTGATGGCGGGGAATGATCTGTGTCGTGCAGTCGTCACATGCCCACCATTCCTTCAGTTCGGCGGAGTGGAGATCACCCGTGGTTGGGAAGAACAGGCGGCAGCGCCCGCACTGACGCAGCGGCGGTGGGATCGGTTGGGTGAACGTCGTCGATTCGGTCATGCTGTCTCCTGCGTCATGTGGTCAACCGGACGCAGCAGATATCGCTCCGGATCAGCCTTCGATCAGCTTCTTGTCCTGCTGCTTGGATCGTTTGGCTTGGCGCTTTTCTTTGAGCGTCTTGCCGGCTTTCTTGACGTTGCGTCGCTGTGGTGATTTGGGTATGAATGTCTCCTTCGTTGTCGGATAGGAAGCCGGTGATGCGTTGAACGCCGTCGCAACTGGCTCGGGTGGTGAGAGCGAGAGATGGCGACGCTCGTCGCAGCTGCGCCATGCGTCGAGCGTGCCCGGATGCGAAATCGTGGAGCGGGGCGAACGGTCCGCAACGTTCACGCTGGCGAATCGGTGACCGGGGCTCGTCGGCCGGCTCGGTCATGCTGCGCGGTCGTACACGTTTGGCATCGCGGTCGGAAACCGGTCGGTCGAAACGAGCCGGATCCACGGAGTGTGGATGAGCGTGACCGGTTCACGAGCGCCCGAAGCGGAC
>CAJQOW010000284.1 GCA_905480055.1 uncultured Acidimicrobiia bacterium | reverse complement strand
CCTGGTTGCTGGCGAGGACGAACCTGCGGGCGAAACGTGTGTGGGCGGTTGCGTTCGCCCTCCCCCTGGTCATCCCATCGTATGTGGTGGCAATGGTGCTGATCTCCGCCACCGGATCACGAGGCCTCATCGCCGATCTCTTCGGTGTCGGCACCCCGCAGGTGATTGGATTCACCGGTGCCTGGTTGGCGCTGACGATCTCGACCTACCCCTACGTATTCCTCATCACATCCGCTGCCCTGCAAAGAGTCGACCCCTCCCTGGAGGAAGCCGCACGGGGCCTGGGGGCGACGCCAGCTCGGGTGTTCCGAACGGTGGTCGTTCCTCAGCTCCGCCCTGCAATCGGCGCCGGCGCACTGCTCGCAGCGTTGTACACGTTGTCGGATTTCGGGGCAGTGAGCCTCATGCGATATGACGTGTTCACGCGAGTCATCTACGCCCAATACTCCGGCAGGTTGGATCGCACACCAGCCGTAGTCCTGTCGATCGTCCTCATCCTGGCTGCCCTCATGGTGATCTGGGCCGAGCAGCGAACGAGGGGCGAGGGCGCCTACTTCTCCGCCAAACCGACCAGACCGCCCACGGTGTATCGACTCAGCAGCGTTCAACGCTTCGGGTCGATCACCTTCCTTGGTGTCACGGTGTTCGTGGCGGTGTGCGTCCCGATCGGGGTCCTGACGGCTTGGCTGATCAACGGGGCACGGGCCGGTGTGGAGGTCGGTATTCCTTGGAATGCTGTCGCTGGTTCGATGACCGGAGCCACCTTGGCGGCGTTGATCGCAGTTGCAGCTTCGATCCCCATTGTTGTCCTCGCTGTTCGCCATGCATCGAGGGCGACCACGGCTCTCGAGCGCTCGGTGTACGTCACGTTCTCGCTCCCGCACATCACCGTCGCTATCGCAGTGGTCGCGTTCACCGTGCGATACGCCAGACCCGTGTACCAGTCGCTTGCCGTGTTGGTCGTGGTGTATGCCGCAATGTTCCTGGCCCAAGCGACCGGCCCGGCCAAGGCTGCCCTGCTCCAGGTCGACCCGACCCTCGACGACGCCTCTCGCGGCCTTGGGAAGAGCCCGTTCACCACGCTTGCACGCATCACGGTGCCCATGATGTCGAAGGGCCTGATCGCCGGAGGGCTGCTCGTGTTCATCACCACCCTCAAGGAGCTACCCGCGACGTTGTTGTTGCGACCGAGCGGGTTCACCACGCTTGCGGTGCGGGTGTGGTCGAGCGCTGACGAACTCCTCTATACACAGGCAGCGGCATCGGCGCTGGTGCTCATCGCCGTGTCCGTTGTGCCCGTCTATTACCTTTCCATCAAGCCGAAGGACGTTGTGGACGCATGAACGGAACCGCAATCTCAGCGAAGAACGTCAGAGTTCACTTCGCAGAAACACCAGCCCTACTGGGGCTCGACCTCGATGTCCCCAATGGCTCCCTCGTTGCACTCGTGGGACCGTCTGGTTGTGGAAAGACGACCGCCCTGCGCTCCATTGCGGGGTTCCAGACCATCGAATCCGGGTCCATATCCATCAGGAACCGGGTGGTGGCCGATGATGACACCAACGTTGCTCCGGAAAGGCGAAGGGTCGGCATGGTCTTCCAGGAGTTTGCCCTTTTCCCTCATATCTCTGTCGGAGAGAACGTCGGCTATGGCGTCCGGGGAGCCGATCGCGTGGAGCGAGTTGCGGACACACTCAAACTCGTGGGACTGGCGGGATACGAGGACCGCTTCCCGCACGAGCTCTCCGGAGGTGAGCAGCAACGCGTTGCCCTGGCGCGAGCACTCGCTCCGCAACCCGATGTGGTGCTCCTCGACGAGCCATTCTCAAACCTCGATGCTCCCCAACGAGAACGAATGCGCCGAGAGCTCAAGCGCATCATCCGCTCGGCGGGCGTGACCGCGCTGTTCGTGACCCACGACCAGGCAGAAGCGCTGGCGATCGCGGACCACATTGCCGTGATGCGCGATGGGGTGGTCGTGCAGGCTGGTTCACCCGACGATGTGTACGCGCAGCCGGTGTCTCCGTGGGTGGCGACGTTCCTGGGCGACGCAGCCCTCTTCGAAGGGTTTGCGGCGGGTGGAGTGGTACCGACGACGGTGGGAGAAGTCCCCACGGACCTCCCGGACGGAACCGCCGTTCAGGTCATGGTGAGGCCGGAGTGGGTACGGCCACACGTTGAGGCCGACGGACCGGATCGTGTCACCGACCGCGAGTTCTACGGGCATGATCAGCGGGTTGAGATCTCACTCGCCAATGGCTCCACCGTTGAAGCCCTGGTTTCCGGTCGTGCGAACGTGCATGTCGGAGACCGGGTTTCCACTGAGGTTCTGGATGCGATCATCTACCACGAGGGCTCAGTCGACGCGACCAGCTGATCCCGCCAGCTGCTCAGCTCTTGACTTCCCAGTCATCGGACGGGGAATCGTCATCTGATCCGTCTGCACCATCCTTGGCCTGCTCGACTGGTTCGACGGTGCCGGTTGTCAGCAACTCCTCACGGAGCGCAGTAAACCGTTCACTGAGGGTCAGACCGCTGAGGTCTCGCGTGTCTGCAGCCGCAGGTTCGTCTTCGGCAGGCACTCCCCGTGCAGGTTCATCCTCGACAGGTTCGTCTTCGGCGAGCTCATCCTCGACACGGTCTCTTTCGGCGTGCACCTCTTCCAGCGGCTCATCGATCGCAAGCGGAACAGCCCGTCGGGCGTTCTCGGTCGGGGCATCCACGGTGGTATCGCCGGACGAAACCTGATCGGCCCGTGCACCATCCTCATCCATGGCCTCAACCGCTCCGGAGTCTTCGCCGATGTCCTGGCCAGGGCCGGGTTCGGCGTCGGCGTCCTCGCCAGAACTCGCGGCGCCGGCTGCGACAGCAGCTCCGGCGACGGCAGCGGATCCGAACACAACCCGATCACCGACCACCTCTGGAGTCGCAGCGGTGCCAGAGCCATCGCCGTCGGCCTCGTCGTCAGGCGGACGCTCGAATGCACCAGCTTCGTCATCCGTGCGAAATCCGAACGCTGCCTCGTCCGCACCAGAAGCCGCGACATCGGCCTCGGAAAGCTCAGCGTCGGCAGACGCGCTCTCGGAAGCCTCGGCGTCGGGAGGCTCGTCGCTTGACGGTGGCTGCTCACCGGTGGACGCATCATGGACCTCGTCCTCGATCTCGTCCTCAACCTCGTTCGGCGAATCCACATGTGCCGCAACCTCAGTACCCGGTGCGAGGGGCGGTTCCCAGTCGGGGGTTCGCTCTCCTCGAGCGACGAGCGCTGCGGGAACGAGAGCTGGAGGCAAGGGATCGGCGCGTCGCGCCGCAAGCACGCCCATGACCCATGCACCAACACCCCACACGAGAGCAATGAGGAACAGGAACGGACCCACCCACGGGATGAAGATCGACAGCCGCCAGAGCACTGCGCCCACGAGGAAGGCGCCAAAGAGGCCACCCCGCTTGACCAGCACCAGGTGGCCGAGAGCCGTCACCGTTGGCACAGCTCCGACAATGAACAGGATGACACCGATCGCGCCAAGCACGATCGCCAGGGGGATTCCGACAAGGGTGACAGCGAGCAGGCCAATCAGCAGCGGAAGAACGATCACGGTGGCAACGCCCACGAGGAACGAGCGCAGCGGCTTGGTCAGGATCGAGCCAACCGCCCTGCTCCCCGTTGATCGAGCGAGCCACAGAACCACCAGCCCGGCGGCGATGAACCCGAGGAAACCAACGATGTTGGCAATGGCGAGCACTATCCCGTAGAGGAAGTTGCTCTGAGCGGGCAACTGGGTAACGGTTCCGCCGATGGTCGCACCGTCAGCTATGGATGCTTCGGATGCAGATCGATACAGCACGTCGCCGCCGATGACAGCGGTGCTTGCGATTCCCAGTGACTGGGTCGCGATATCCACATCGCCTGAGACCGTGCCATCGACTGTGGTGCGATACGCACGTCCCCGCACATCACGGCCCACGGAGCCATCGATGCGAACGGTTCCACCGAACCCCATCAAATCCCTACCGATGCTCCCCGTGTCCTCGACGACCGTGGAGCCGGCTGCGACGAACACATCGCTCCCGACGGCCCCGCGAACGCTCACGCTGGTTGCGGCTCCATTGAGCGATCCGCCGATTGATCCCGACTCTTCGACGATGACCGACCCTGCGGAGAAGACCGTTACGTTGCCCGTGACCGTTCCGCTGATGGTGAGACTGCCGGAGAAGACGGTGAGATCACCGTCGAGGGTTCCCT
>CAJQOW010000283.1 GCA_905480055.1 uncultured Acidimicrobiia bacterium | reverse complement strand
AGCAGGTTCGTCAATGACTTCGTGTCAGCCTGGGACAAGGTGATGAGCCTGGACCGATTCGACCTCGCGTAGTGCGCCCCAAGGCTGACCGACCACCGGGGGGCTGCGCCATGACTCGACCGTGGCGCTGCCGGGCAGTTGCGGCAGCGCTCCTAGGCTGAACAACTCGAAAGCAGGACCAGCATGACCGAAATCGCATACTTCTGTGGCCACGAGCAATTCCAGCCAGAGGAACTCGTCCGCCATGCCGTCCTCGCTGAGGAAGCTGGATTCGACATGGTTGAGGTGTCTGAACACTTCCATCCATGGGTCGACGACCTCGGGGCATCGGGCTTCGCATACGCAACCATTGCGGCGATGGCCCAGGCAACCGAACGCATCCAGTTCGTGACGGGCGTCACGACTCCCCTGTTCCGGTTCCACCCCGCCGTAGTGGCCCAGGCGGCCGCAACGTTGGACCGCCTGTCGGGTGGTCGATTCAGCCTGGGCGTGGGTACGGGCGAGAACCTCAACGAGGGGCCGCTCGGGTACACCTTTCCGAAGTATGCCGAGCGTGCCGCCCGCATGAGCGAGGCACTCGACATCATGGGCGCCCTCCTCGACGGAGAAAAGCTGACCTACGACGGCGAGTACTACCGCACGGACAGGGCGAAGCTGTACAGCCCTCCTGTCCATCCCGTTCCGATCTTCATGGCCGCTGGTGGCCCCAAGTCGGCCACGCTCGCCGGTACGAAGGCGAACGGCGTGATCACCTCGGTGAGAGATCCCGAGACAACGTTCGAACGGGTCATCGCACCGGTTCGTGCAGCCGCAGAAGCCGCTGGCAGACCCGCACCGACGGTGTTGGCTTCGCGCTGGTCCATCCGTGCAGACAACGACGAGCAGGCATGGACGACACTTGGCGCGTGGAGAGGCTTGCGGGCGCCGGGGCGTCTCGAGGCTGTCGACCCGAAGGATTTGCGCGAGCGTGCGGATGCAATGCCACGCAGCGAGATTCTTGGCATGTACTCGATCGTGAGCACGCCGGAGGACTACCTCAGGGTGTATTCGCCGCTCATCGAAGATGTCGGGGCTGACATCGTCGCGATCCAGACAACTTCGCTCGACCAGCCATCAACGATCGCGATGTTGGGTTCCGAGGTGCTGCCGGAACTTCGCAAGATGGGCTGAATCAGCCCTCGATCTGACCGACCAGCGTGAGGGCAACGCGGTTGAAGTCGTCTCCGTACGAGCTGTCGGTGATGGCTGCCCAGATACCGGGGGCAACGACGTCGATGTAGGCGACGCGGATCTGGTCGCCAGCCTCTGTCTCCTCGAGGTTTCGGTAGTTGTCGGTGAGCAACGTGGCGAACCCATCGCCGAGCGTGGCGATGAGGTCAACTTCCCACGAGCCGTCCTCCTGCATGCGGGTATACACGACCGACCCTGCGCTCAAGCCACCTGATATCGGGACCCGTGCAAACGCAACTCCCTCGGCGGAGAACGTCTCGCTCTGCCCCACGGTGAGGCTCGAGATCGGCCGGGATGCAAACTCGCTGAATCCCTGGGCGAACGATTCCCAGTAGGCGGCTTGGACGTCCGCAGGCACCCCATCGGCGAGATAGGCGGCCGTGGTGGTTTCGTCGTAGTCGTTCTCGATGCTGAGGATGACTGCAAGCGACCCGTCGTGGACTGAAGAGGTTGCTACCTCTGCGTCACCGGCGTCGATTGCCTCGAACCATGAGACAACTGCGCGTTCTGGGTTCTCGTGACCAGCAGGTTCGGCTGAGCCCGAGGAGCACGCGGCACCGATGATGGCCACGCACAGAGCGATAAGGAAGGTCTTGAGCACCCCGGAACTGTACTGACAGAGGTCAACAACCGGCTTGGGGCTAGCGTTGCCGCAATGGGTTTCTCGTGGGTCAAAGCGCTCCTCGTGGGTGTGATTGCGGGCTTTGCATCCGGCCTGCTCGGCATCGGTGGCGGCGTGATCGTGGTACCGGGCCTGGTCCTCCTCGTCGGCCTCAGCCAGTATTCGGCAGCGGCCACCTCGGTGGTCACCATCGTGATGTCCGCGACCGCAGCCGTGATCGCCTTCGGGATCAATGGGAACGTTGACTGGCTGGTTGCGGTGGTTGTCTTCATTGGGTCCGGAACCGGCGCATGGTTGGGGGCCAAGTATCAGAATCGCATTCCGGAACACGTCCTCGCAGGCGTGTTCTCACTCGTCCTCTTCGTTTCGGCGGTGAGAATGTGGATCTAATGGAGATCATCGGCCTCCTGGCGCTCGGACTCTTCGCCGGGTCCCTCGCAGCAACGCTCGGGGTGGGAGGCGGCATCATCTTTGTTCCCGCACTGGTGTCCTTCTTCGCCTTCCCGCAGCTCGAGGCACAGGGAACCAGCCTTGCGATCATCGTCCCAACGGCAATCGTTGCGACCATCGGACACGCAAGGGCCGGTCGTGTGGTGTGGAAGGTCGCGCTCGTGGCCGGCGCGGCAGGCATCATCGGTGCGCTTGCTGGCTCGGCTTTTGCGTATCAACTCGACGAGGAGGTGCTGCGCAAGGTCTTCGCCATCGTGCTGGTCATCCTCGCCATCCGCATGCTGTACAAGGCGATCAATCTCCAGCGGGCCTCAGTCGCGCCCGATGGGGGCGGAGACGGTTCCTGATGTCCTGAGTGTCTGCCTGGCCTCGGCAGACGACAGGTCGGACCTGCGCCACAGCAGGATCAGATAGATTGCCCCGGCGATCTCGCTGATCCAGAGCCTGGGGTCGGTGATGAGGTTCGCCACGTACTCCCCGTAGGTGGCGAATCCAGACGTGGTGAAGTCCCAGCCAAGGAAGGGCCACCAGAGGGTCTCTGGGTCTTGCCACATCGCATCGAACGCAAGATGGGCCAATACGCCCACCGCCAGGAGCATCCACCGTTTCCTGGTCTGGCCGCGCCTCGTGAGAACCAAGACGCCGACCATTACCCCAGCTGCAAACACCAGCGAGTGTGCGGCGAGGCGAACCGACCCCCAGGTGTCCCACATCAGGATGCCGATGGGGAGGTCGATCAGGTCGGCGAGGATTGCACCAACAGCGAGGAACCTGAGGTCCATGAGCGGATCACGGAACGCATAGCGAATGAACGCCGTGGTCGCCCCGACATGCCAGAACAGCACGATTCAGACGACGAGGATCGCCCGGCAGTGGATACAGCGGGCTGGATCCTCCTTGGCTGCCATGGAGACCTCGGCAGCCGACAGGGTCAGGTGGCACGAGCCGCACACGCCGTCTGCGAGACGGCCGACGATGCGGCCCTCCTTGCGCTGGCGCAGGTCGTCATACACGTCCAGCAGGTATTCATCGACGAGCGCTATTGCGGTTTCCTTGCGCTCTTCCTTGATCGCAAGCTCTTTGTCGATCACCCGCCAACGTTCCTGGATTACACCCGTGAGGCGATCCTTTTCCGCAGTGGTCGTGGCGACGTCAGCTTCGAGCTTGGCGACGAGCGCCTCGGTCGTTTCCTTCTGCTCCATGAATTCGAGTACATCGTCCTCGTAGCGAGAAACCTTGGCATAGAGCATCTCGACTTCGCGTCGCAGATAATCGGCATCTCTGGCTGAGATTCCGCCTGCATACAGCCTGTTCTGTTCGGAAGCCGCTTTCTCTGCCGCGATCTCGAGCTCACCGGTGGTCTTGTCAAGCCCGAGTTCGGCGGTCTTGAGCGCGTCGCGAGCCTCTACGAGCTCGGCAGCAAGGCGATCGACCTCGGCGTGGACCTTCTTGTACTCGTCGAGCTCTGGAAGCGAGTTGCGCTCGTCGAGCAGCTTGTCGATCTGGAGATCGATCTCATGCAGATCGAGCAGGTCTGCCGTGCTCTTGAGCTGGTCCAACTCATGCCTCCCAAGGGGTCGGGTCGTCGCTGAGATGGATTGCCTCGTCCACCTCTTCACTCACTGAAGCGTACAGCGCTGCGATACCTGGGCGTTCTGTGGCGGTGTGCCCGGCGTCGATGATCACGAGACCGTGGGCCTTTGCAGCCGCAGCGGTGTGGTGGCTCACATCACCCGTGATGAAGGCGTCCGCGATCGTTGCAGCTTCCATGGCGTGGGATCCTCCAGAGCCGGGAAGAACTGCGATGGTGCTTACGGTGTCGTCGCCACCAGTCGACCGTACGGAAGTGTCCAGCCTTGCTGCTACGAGCGAAGCGAGATCGGCGCCGGTCATTGGGGTCGCGAGTTCTACGAGACGCCCGGGGGCGCATTCACCATCGCCGTCTTCGACAGCCCATCGACGCGTCGCCCCCGAACCGAGGCCGAGGGTTTGGAGCAGCGCATCGCCCGTGCCGGGGGTTGCCGTGTCATAGGCAGTGTGGACCACGACGAGCGAGATGCCGTGTCGGGCAAGCCGGAGTGCTCGACCTGCGGGTGTCGGGCCACTGACCAATTCCGTGGTCGGTGAGAAGAGCAGCGGGTGATAGGACACGAGTGTCGTGATGGTCTGTTGGATGCATCCATCCACGACGGCGTCGGTGACCTCGTGGCAGACTCCAACACGACCGAGCTCAGCGTCGGGCCATCCGATCTGGAGACCGACCACATCCCATTGCGCTGCGCTTGCGAAGGGGAATTGCGAATCGAGGCGTTCAACGAGGTCGGCAACGTGCATGAACACGATGCTACCTGTGGCCCATCACTGGTCACCAAGCGCCTTGGTGACCCTCACGATCCCGTCTTCGATGTGTCGATCGCCATATCCGAGGCTGGCAAGGAGCCTGTCGACCGGGAGATTCTCAGGCATGAATACAGCGACGAGCTCGGTGATGCCGTTGTGAAGCGCAACGGGCTCCAACGCTGTGAGCAGGATCGACCCGACGTGCTTCGTCCGCCACGATGCCTCGACGACGATGGCCACTTCCGCAGCTGATTCACCGGTGCGCTCGTAGCGTCCGATGCCCACCGAGTTTCCGTGCTCATCGCATGCGAGCAGGGCGTACCTGGCCACGTAGTCGACGTTTGCGAGGTACTCGAGGTGCTGCCTGTCGGACGGAGGCGCAGCGGTGAAGAAGCGGCGACGAATGCTCTCGACGTCAGCTACCTCGAACGCATGGGCAATCCTCTCCACGTCCTCGGGGATGACCGGTCGAAGGAAGATCCGCTCGCCACTGTCGAGCTTCACCCACTGCTCCGCCGACCGTGGGTAGTTCCCGGGCGGCGCCGTGGGCACCATGGGAGAGAGGTGTGCGTCCGATTCCATGTCAGGGGTTCCCCGTCCGAGCCCGTCCGGCAGCGCCCAAGCGCAGGGCAGCAGGCGGCACGTTCGTGGCAGGTTCGGTGGACATCCCTGAAAGGTACCCGCACGTGATCCCGATCACCGCATCCGAACACGGAACGGTGTGCCATCATGTGACCATGCATGACGTAACCGAGATCGCTTCGTATCAGACAGTGTTCAGCGCCGAGATCGCCGTGGCGCACCTCGAATCCGTTGGCATCGACGCCAGCATTGCCACAGACAACGCTGGCGGTGCGTTCCCGTCCATGACCGGCCTGTCCGGAGCTCGGGTCATCGTGCGATCCGAAGACGCCGAGCGCGCCAAAGACGCGCTCTCTACCCTCGAGGACCCGGACGCACAGCCCGAGTAATCAGACGATCTGGCCTCAGCCTCCGCCGTTGCCGGCTTCCTGGACGCTGCGGGAGATGGTGTCGTACTCATCGCCAAGCGCAGTACCCATCAAGGCGACTGCAGCGAATGCGGCCATGGCGATCAAGGCAACGAGGAAGGCGTATTCCACCATGCTCGCACCCCGCTCCTGAGCAGTGAAAGCTTGGAAGGCGGCAAACACGCGTGTTGGGAGAGTTGAGGCTTGATCTTTCATAGTTGCGATCATACGAATCTTCCTTGGTTCCACCTATGGGTCGGCTGACCCATTGTGACCACTATGGGTAGTGAATCGGTGACAGTTCATGGTCGCTTGAGGTAAATGCTGGTAGCGCCGGCATCCGGCACCGCCGTTCCGGTCGATTGGCGCGGGCGCCATCTGTACGATGCCCATCATGGACAGCGCTCCCCCACCCCGCCCTGGCATCGACCCGCTCGATGTTCTGGCCCTCGACGAGTCGCTGTCTGATCAGGAACGCATGATTCGGGACACCGTGCGGGCCTGGGTCACCAACGAGATCCTCCCCAACGTTGCGGGCTGGTATGAGCAGGGATCCATCCCGGCATCGCTTGCGAAGGACATGGGCTCACTGGGATTGATGGGAATGCACCTCAACGGGTATGGGACCGCGGGCACCAGCAACGTCGAGTATGGCCTTGCCGCTCGCGAGCTCGAGGCAGGAGACTCTGGTATCCGCTCCTTCATGAGCGTGCAGGGGTCGCTTGCCATGTTCCCGATCTGGGCCTACGGGTCAGACGAGCAGAAGGCGGCCTGGCTTCCTGCGATGGCCGCTGGCGATGCCATCGGGTGTTTCGGCCTCACCGAGCCGGACGCTGGCTCTGACGCTGCCGCCATGCGCACAAGCGCGAGACAAGATCCGGGCGGTGACTGGATCGTCAATGGAACGAAGATGTGGATCACCAATGGCAACATCGCGGATGTTGCCGTGGTGTGGGCGCGCGCTGACGACGGCACGGTGCGGGGGTTCGTGATCCCCACCGACGTTGCTGGCTTCGCTGCGACACCGGTGAAGGGAAAGATGTCACTCCGGGCGTCGAACACTGCAGAGCTCGTGCTCGATGATGTCAGGCTTCCGGCAGATGCTGTGCTCCCGGGCGTGGCGTCCATGCGCGGACCACTGTCGTGCCTGTCCGAAGCTCGATTCGGGATTGTGTGGGGCGTGACCGGGGCGGCACGGGCGTGCTACGAGACAGCACTTACGTACGCCCAGGAGCGACAGGCGTTCGGTGGCCCGCTCGCACAGTTGCAGCTGACCCAACAACGCCTCGTCGAGATGATGGTGCGGGTACAGAAGGGTTATCTGCTTGCGATGCACCTCGGAAGGATGAAGGACCAGTCAGGCCTCTCCCCTGCCCAGATCTCGTTCGGGAAGATGGACAACACGAGGGAAGCCATGTGGGTGGCCCGGGAGGCCAGGGCGATTCTGGGGGCGAATGGCATCACCTTGGACTACCCACCCATCAGGCACATGATGAACCTCGAGAGTGTTTTCACCTATGAGGGCACGAACGAGATCCACCAACTGATCCTCGGCCAGGCAATCACAGGCCACAGCGCCTTCGGCAGCGCCTGAGCCACTCGGCCAAATGGAGCGAAGACGGGAGCGCATCAGCGCGCACGAACAATGCTCAGGCCAATACTGCCCAGGCCATCGACGGGCAGTACCACCTCGCCGCAGCAAGGCAAGCCTCCGTGGCGCATGAACGGCCCGAGCGGAGCGGGGCCAGGAGCGCTTCCAGCGCCCACGAAGGCAGGCTTCCGCCTGCCTTCGTGGGCGCTACTGGACTCGAACCAGT
>CAJQOW010000282.1 GCA_905480055.1 uncultured Acidimicrobiia bacterium | reverse complement strand
GTCGGAGCCGAAGTCTTGACTTCCGGACCGGCGTCGGTGTGACTCTGGGTGCAACCTGCGACGATCCCAAGGAGTAGCACGAGGAGAAGGAGTGATCGGCGTACCACGGCGCACCTCCACCGAGCCGCCGCCCCCGATGCCGGAGGCGGTGATGCGGCATCCGGCTACACCAATGCTACACCCGCCGGAATGGCACGCCCGGATGAGCGCTTCGACCTGTGGGTTGGGCAGCTGGGCCGTGGTCAAGCGGCATGAGCCGCGATTTCGCATGCGGCGTCGACATCCCAGGCGGTGTGATCTCAGGACCCAGCGATCAGAGACCCCTCAGGCTCGGTAGCTGCATCGGGTGCCGGTCTCGTGCGGACCGTGGTGCCGACGACCATGCCAGCTGAGAGCAGGACCAGGTTCTTCACCACGAACTCACCCTCGACCGTCAGGAGCAGGGGATTGCCGTCTTGGAACGAGACCTCGGGAAGGATGACCAGAACGAGGAACGTTCCGACCATCTGAAAGGCGAAGAGCAGCAGAGTCAAACGGAGGAACACGCCGAGCAGGAGTCCCAAGCCCACGAGGATCTCGAGTATGCCGAGAATCGGGACGATCCAAGCCGACTCGAACCAGTAGACCGTGGATGTCACGAGGTCGGAGACAGGTGTCACGTCGAACACCTTCAGCGCTCCGAACCACACGAAAACAATGCCGAGCGAGACTCGAAGTGCGGGTATCGCCCATCGGTTGAGGAACCCGAGAACGATGGCGTCAAGGTCTGTCAGGCTTCTCACGGCGCCACCCCCGGACCTGCAGGAGTACCGGCACTGGCGCCCGAGAACCACTCAATCGGGAGGCTTCGTTTGCCGAGCGCGATGCCCTCGACCAGCCGCGCCGCGACGAAGTCGGGATCGAGCCCCGGCGGCAGCCCCGGAGCCTCACCGATCAGAGCTCGTGAGACGAGGCCGGTGTCGGTGTGCGCTGGTTGAGCGTCGATGACAAGGAAGCCGTCCCTTCGTGCTTCCCTCGCAAGCGCGATCGTTGCGGCCGATAGCCCAGCCTTGCTTGCGGAGTAGGCAACCATGCCTGCCGTGGGCAGAGAAGCGACGGCACCGGTGATGTTGACGATGAAGCCGCCTGACATGCCTCCGATGGCGCGGGAGTACAGGGTCAGCGGGGCGGTGAGGTTCACGGTGATGATCTCGTCCAGCACAGCTGCCGGTGTCTGAGAGAGCGGTCCGAAGGCAACCACGCCAGCTGCGTTCACTATTCCGTCGAGACGTCCGAACGTCTCAACCGCCTTTGCGATGGGAAGGCCCAGGCTGGCGTCGTCGAGGAAGTCGAATGCCTCGAACACGCCGCCGACGTCACCGGCAACAGCAGCACCCGTTGACCGATTGCGTCCCGCAACCGTCACCAGGGCACCTCGGTATGACAGACGCGAAGCGATGCGTCTACCCAATTCTCCCGTCCCACCAAGAACGACGACTGAGGTGTCTCTGATGTTGACCGTACCCATACCCAGAGTTCGTTGTCGGAATCGGCGGCGGATGAGAAGATCGCGTCATCGGCGCAACGCATGAGACTCGCAGTGAGCTCGTGCTGCACCGGACCCGGCCTTCGCCTGGCAAGGCAAGGGCAGCTATTGCTGTGAGGGACTAGCCAGCCCGGCTCAGCCAGTCATCCCGATCCGGTGGTTGAGGTGCAATCGGAATGGCCGCACTTGCAGGCCTCACCGGGGTCGCCGATGCCCATGCGACACGTCGGCACGCAGTAGTCGCCAACGGAGTCCACCGAGCAGGTACAGGGTGCGTACGCGCATTCCATCAAAGATCATTCCTCCACTTTCGACTCTGCCGATTGCGGAGCGACCGGTTGCTCATGTGCCTCGTGCTTTGCGGTTGACGCCCGCGGGTCGGCCCTCCCTATGGACATGTCGCAGCCGATCACAGATCCAACTGTGGGAGTGCCACGAAGGAGTATCAGATGTGGCTTGAACTGTTCGTGCCATCCACCAACGGCGCATACGAGTTCAGATGTGCGGTGCGCCGCGAGGCGTCGTCAGCCGAAGATGCGAGGGCGCACGTCGGGTTCGCCGTCAGCTTCCCACTTCTCCATGGTTGCCTCCCATGCAGGTCGCCAGTTGTGCCACTTGGGTCCGGGCTGGGGAACGCTGCCGGTGTCGAACACCTCAACCGTGTTGGTGTAGTGCTGCGCCTCGACAGGACCAGTGCTCTGGTCGCCGTATGGGCAGTGAACCGCCAGGACCAGCAGATCGATCTCGGCGTAGAACTCAACAAACTCGCCCTTGACAGAGACGGATGGCCGCCCAGCGATCGACTGGGTCATCGCACCGGCCTGTGTCGGTCGAGTCACCGTGCCCATCGGCTGGAATAGGTTCACATTGTTGAAAGCTGCGACAGCCTCTGACAGGCCGCGAGATCTGGCTGCCTCCACGAAGTTCGAGTGACAGCCGAACATGTTCTCAACGCCGGTCTCCGACTGAATGACCTCAGGACTGCAGTGGCCACCCGTCCAGATCGGCCACGTGCCCTCGGGAACCATGCTGGCATCGATGTTGTCATCGATGACTGTTGCCATCGGGCGCAGGTAGGGGAGACCTGACCATGCACGGGAGAACTGGGGGAGCAGCATGCCCTCGATGGCGAGCGTGTAGCCGAGGTCGTATCGCTCTCCAGAAGCGTCTTTGATATCGGCGCCAAAGAAGTTGACATCGTTGATCTGCGGACCCTCGGATTGGGTGATGCGGATCGTGTGACCAGCAGGCACATCGACCGCAATTCCAGCACTCGGCTTGATGTACTCCGTCGAGACCAGCTTCCAATCAGCCTTGGTCGTCAGGAGCTCCTCATACCAGGCCTTGTTCAGGCTCATCGGTCCGCCGCTCGTCGCGGCCTTGATCGGGTCGTACTCAGCCACAGGAGTCGGTCCTTTGTCGGTTGGAGCCAAGACGATACCCCTGCCGGCACCGTGCGAACGAGGCATGGATCGCCAGCGATAGTGCTGCGCATGTTTGCCGGTACGTGCGGTTCGGAGGGCGGCGGCTCTATTCGAATTGCACCGAGCGTTTTGAGAGACCGTGCCAGAAGCCGTTGATTGCGGTGGTTGGACTGAGTTGGGTGTCGGCAGCTGCACCAAGCGCGACAAACAGCGGGGCGAAGTGTTCGGTCCGGGGGTGTGCGAGTGCTGCCGCTGGTGCTCGGTGTTCGAAGTCGATGAGTGCGTCAACTTCGCCCTTGCTGAGCGACTCGTCGAGCCAGTGGTCGAACTCGCTGGACCAGCTAGGGGGCGTTGCATCCGCAGGGGCCGTCATGTTCATCTCTCGCAGGTTGTGCGTCGAGAATCCACTCCCGAGGATCAAGACGCCTTCGTCTCGGAGTGGTGCAAGACGACGGCCGATATCGAAGAGCTCCGAGGGGTCCAGCGTTGGCATCGAGGCCTGGAGGACCGGCACGTCGGCATCGGGATACATCTCGACAAGCGGTACGTATGCCCCGTGGTCGAGGCCCCGCGTTGGATCATGGTGGATGGGGGAGCCCGGGCCACCGATGAGCTTTGCGACGGAGTCCGCAAGGTCCGGTGCACCCGGGGCAGCGTAGGTCACCTCGTAATAGCGCTGGGGGAAGCCGTAGAAGTCATAGAACAGCGGCACGGTCTCCGTTGCCGACACCGTCAGAGGG
>CAJQOW010000281.1 GCA_905480055.1 uncultured Acidimicrobiia bacterium | reverse complement strand
GATTGAAGTGTCCATATCCCAATCGTATTCCAGAGTCCCTGACTAATCAATAGTCTGCCGCACATATCGGCGCATATGCGTGCTGCTACTGGTCGCAATGAGCACACATTGAGACGCCGCCCGTCATCACCATGGGACGGCGACAGTGGCCGCAACGCTGGGAGGCGGTCACGGTCACATCCGAATGCTCCACCCTCACGCTGAGTGCCTTACGTCGGCCCCGATCGATACTGCCCTCAAGCACGACTGCAACAACGTAAGCAACCATCAGAGCGGCAATTGCCAGGGAGAGAATCCCAGCGAAGAAGGACGGCAACCCGACAAGTCTCCGCCATGCGACCGCTAGGCCAACAAACGCCACGGTGCCGCCCATCAGCACTGCAACAAGCCTGCGCCCTTGCGTCGACACGATTACGACCATCGGGACCACCCTCGTGCTGCGAAAGCGGCCAAAAGGAACGCGGCCATCGCCTCGGTGTCATCCAATGCGAACTGTGGAACGTCGACACTCAACGGTGTATCGGTCGCGATCGCCAGCAGCTCCCGCTCGTCACAAAGGAGCTGTTCGCTTCGCTCCTTCCTGTACACCTCGAACTTCGGATACGGCCCCAGCTTGTATCCCTCCGTGAGCACGATATCCAGATCACCGAATTCCTCCGCCACCAACTCCTCCACCGTCGACGCGGCGTTCACCGACTTGAACGTGGCCACTTGAACGGGACTGGCGCCGACGACCCTGTCCGCCCCCGAGTCGAACAGCCGGTAGGTGTCCTTGCCCGGCACATCGAACGGTGTCGGATGGCTGTGGTGCTTGAGGACGCCGACTTTCACGCCGTGCACCTTGAGATGCGGGACGAGCGACTGCAGTAGCGTGGTCTTGCCAGTGTTGGATCGTGCCACGAATGACACCACGAGTGGTCCGATTTCGCTACGAGACGTCTGTGACGTTGGGGTCTCCGTCATCGGCCGCGACAGTCGAGGCAACGTGTCTCGAGTAGCTTCACAGTGTCCTGGAACTCGTCGCCAAGCAGGTCAGAAATCCGGTCCATCAGGGCCGCAGGAGCGAAGGCAGTGCCACAGATCTCGCAACGGGCAACCGTTCCTTCGTTGAGGACAATACGACCAGCATCCAGCCGGGCCGTGTCGATCATCCCCCTCACCACTACAGCATCGCGATCGATCTCTGGACACTCTCCAACACACTGATTGCAGTTAACGCACGCGATCGCATCGAACGAGATCGAGATTATGTCATCGACGTACGTTTCACCGAGCGCGTTGGTTGGGCAGACCTTTGCGCATTGCCCGCAGAGTGTGCATGTGGCAGGATCGATGGAAACGATGCCAAGCTGTGCGTTCTCGCTCTCGACTGTGAAGTCCGTGCCGGTCGACGCGACGAGCGCCAGGATGATGTCCGCGGCGCTTCCTTGATCGAAGGGGTTCGTCCCAGAAAGGTCACCCCCGTTGTCATGCAGCGTTCCCGCGACTGCTGATACCTCGAACCCTGACTCGGCGAGCACCCTCCGGGCGATGTCGTGAGCTTCGATCACGAGTGAATCTCCGCCGACCGGGCAACCGCATTCTCCACATGGCACGGCTTTCGTACAACTCGCTCCGAGCAAACGGCACGCCAAGTGCCAGGAGCTGGGGATCATCGACGTGCAAGGCACGGATATGTCAGCCCATCCTGACTCTGGGTCGACCGCTCCACGAGAGCACACGAATCTGATGCCTACCGAACCCCCCGATGCGTCTACGACTGCTCGCACCTGGGCGTCAATCATTGCGGCCGTAGCTCCAGGATTCTCGATTGCGCCGACGGGGCAGCCCGTCACGCAGCGTCCGCACGGAACGCACGCGTCCTTGTCGTAGCTGATTCTTCCATCGCTCCACAGGTAGGCGTCCTGTGGACATATGTCGACACAAGCGCTGCAGCCATCGCCCGCCACACACGAGGAGCCGTCCACTCGAGGAGCTGCAACATACGCAGGTGTCGGTGGACGCAAGAAGCCACGGCGGGTCGCGCTGTGGGAGAACACGGGCTTGGCATGCTCAGGTGCGCTTCCGGTGAATGCGCTGGCTCGTTGCTTCAGTCCCTCGATCTGATAGGAGAGAACGCTCGGATCGTCGTCGCGGCCGACGCTGAGCAGCTGTGCTCCGAGGGGATCAATATTGGTGCTTCGCAATGCCCGCTGGACGGCTGGCAGGTCGTATGAATTGCTGTGGAGGACAACAACAGCGCGGTCCGCTCCACTGCTGCAATCGCGGAGGAGGCCCGGATTGCTACAGAGGCCTTCGATTGTGACGACACCGGGCGCGCTCACAGCCAAGGGAGGTCCATCGCCGCACACAAAGACTGCGGTATTCATCACTCCCGGCCCTTTCCAACGACTGCGACTAGATAGTCGTTCTCGTGGATCACGAACGCATGAACCAACTTGGAAGCGCGCTCGTAGAACGGAGCGGGCTGCGCTGCGAGGACGCGCCCAGCGAACATCGGAATCCACACTCTGAGATGTTGTCTTACAAATCTCGACTCGGTTTCCATGGTGCCCATTGCCAGAGATTCCTTACCCGATTCCCAGGCATCGGCCTCAAGGCTGCACAAGTACGACATGACCTCCAACTCGGTCGAGATGTAGTCCGGAGCCTCACCACTACCCGTGGAAGCAAGGCCCATTGACCGGTACTCAGCCTGCAGCGAGGCAATGAAGGCTGCAACGGCGCCGTCCCGATTGGGAGCGCGGTAGTTGGATTCGGTTGGTATCGCGGGCGTACCGCTCAATCCAACGCCAAACAGTCTGACGTGTTCGATTCCGAGATCCTCAGGCGAGATGTCCGAATCGAGGAGGGCCACAAACTCGCGCCACGCAATGGAGTAGGGATACTTGTCGAGGTCATACGACTCGAGTGTCGCGGTTGCTGTCGCAAGTAGCTCAAGTCGTTCGCGCTCGGGAGGGAGCAGGGCTGCACCGATGAATCGGTACATACCCTGCCTGGCTCTTGCTTCGCTATCCCAGTCGGTCATCTTCCCTCGAGGGCAAGAGTTCGTAGAAGACGGCCGCCGCCAGAATCACGACGATACCGAGGATGAACAACGTCGGCGCCCCCAAGAACGCGGGGTCGCTGTCAGCGACCGACGAGGACCCCCACGGAGCCGAACTGAAGTAGCCGATAACCATCAGGACCAGGCCAAGCACAACGAGAAGAAGGGTCACAGTTCTACGCATTGACAGACTCCTTCCGCTCGGTGCGCCTCTTCA
>CAJQOW010000280.1 GCA_905480055.1 uncultured Acidimicrobiia bacterium | reverse complement strand
TGGCAACCGATGACCACATCGAAGGTTGGCCAAGGGGTTCGCAGCACTACGATTCAGAGCCATGTCAGACCCAACCGCAGCGCTCAGAACCCTCCTCGAGGCCGAGAACTGGCAAGCAGCCGACCGCGAAACACAGCGGCTGCTGGTGAACGAGGCTGATGTCGGTGGATACAAAGGTGTCGATCCCGACGAGGCCTCGCGGATCGAATGCGACCTGTTTCTCGCAGTGGACGATGCATGGACAGCGGCGAGTCGCGGTCGGTTCGGGTTCGCCGCCCAGAATCGGATCCTGGCCGAAACCATTGACGCCGGGTACCCGAGCAACGAGACCTGGCGAATGTTCGGACGTGCGGTCGGTTGGGTCGATGGCAGCGGCTGGATCGAGGCGCCGGGTGTCGACTACTCCGGGGATGCTCCAGAAGGCCACCTGCCCTGGGTACCCGGTATCGGCACGGCGGTGAACACAGGACGCTCGTATGAAGGCTTCACCTACTTCTACAACCGCTACAACAGCTGCGCTTCACGAGGTCTCCCTGCACAGCCTGAGTGACGTGCAACGCGAACGGCGGAGCACGAGGAACGCACGCGCCGGCCCTCCGCGAAACGCGGTCCGCGGAACGATCGACGAAGGCCGATGAGCCAAAACGACGCCATCGATCCGCCCCGGAATTGACGACCGACCTGCATCGCTCCTCTACGCTGCAAGCCGAACAAGCCGCCAGGAGGAAACCAACCCATGGGAATTGACGCCACCCAGCGGCTCATCGGAGCGTTGGTTGCCCAGTCGAGCGTGGTCGACGAGGTTGACAATGCGCTGAGTTCGTCCCAGGTGACCGGATGGCAGGTGCTTGCCGCGGGTGTCGTGCTGATCGTCTCCTACCCGGTGGGTCATCTCGTCCGAGGCTTGGCGACGCGTGCCATGCGCAGGGTTCCGGATATGCCCGCAGTGCTCGTCACGGACGTAGGACGGTTTGCAAAGTGGTCCGTGTGGCTCCTTGGGCTCGCAATCGCGATCGGCCTCGTCACGAGCTTCAGCGTGACCGCAATCCTGATCGTGGCGATCCTGGTAGTCGCTGTGCTGACGCTGCGACCGATGCTCGAGAACATGTCCGCTGGATTGGTCCTGACCCTGCGGCCAGCGTTCGCCGTGGGTGACCAGATTGAAGTCCTGGACCAGGAGGGTGTCGTACTCGAAATCGGGAGTCACTCCACGGTGCTCAAGTCGATCGACGGCATCCGATCACACATCCCCAATGTCAGCATGATCGGGCAGAAGATCGACGTCTACACCGCTTTCGACTCACGGCGCTCAGAATTCGACCTGAGCCTTCCGTCGGGTACCGACGTTTCCTCTGCAATAGATCTGATACGCAACGCTGCAGCATCGGCCGAAGGGGTGGTGGCCGATCCAGCCCCGACTGCATTGGCATCCGGCTTCAATGAGGACGCGTTCATCGTGACCGTGTACTTCTGGTATCCGTCGAAGATGCAATCTGACGTGACGGTGGCACATGCGGCCATCGAGGCTGTCAAGAACGCTCTCGACAAGGCGGGGATACAGGCTGGCGGACCGACCACAGCGCTTGACATCACCTCGGATACGCAAACCGCAACCCCGCAGCCACCAACGCCCGATCACACCGACACCACCTGAGGTCGATGAACTGACGTCGGCGATGCGCACACCGTGATGATGGTGATACCTGTCGCACCGCATCACTTCGGCCGCTGCGACCGGAACCTCCTGATCGCAGTCGACTGCCGAACGTGAGTGCGCATCGAACCTGAAGGCACAACGAGAGAGCGGGCCCAATGCAGGGCCCGCTCTTTCATGGACGTGTGTTGCGTCTAGGAATCGATG
Source organism: uncultured Acidimicrobiia bacterium (assembly GCA_905480055.1). The sequence continues at coordinate 3,302 of CAJQOW010000280.1, read as the reverse complement.
GCGTCTGCGACCTCATCGCCACCCTTGTTCAGAGCGTCCACGATGTCGTCGTAGTCGCCCTTGCTGATCGCCTTGCTGAGCCGCTCATCGGCCTTGCCGAGCGCTGCCTCGACACCGTCGAGGTACTGGTTGTCGATAACGACAAGGATCGCTGAGGAGTTGGCGTCCATGTACTGGTCGAGCTCGACGCCGAACTTGTTCTCCTCGTGGTTCTTGGCCAGCTTGCCTGTGATGGCACCGATGCCTGCACCAATCGCCGTCGCAAGAAGGAATGGCGGCGCGAAGAGCCCCACAAATGCACCAATGGCTCCACCGAGCAAGGCGCCTCCACCGATCTGGCCGCCACCGGACTCCTTCACCTCGATCTTCCCGTCGGCGTCCTTGGACACAACAACCGAGCCCAGGACCTTGAAATCGTCGTTGGCTTCATCGGCGGATTTGAGGGCGGCGAAATCGGACGCTGCCGTTCCCTCATCGCCGTACACGGCGGCATACAAGACCAGGTTGTCACCTGAGGACATGGATCTACTCCCTTGTGGTTTCTCGCTGCTCGAACGCGCTGCGAGCGACGGACCTTTGGTCCGCCCTAGTAGGGATGACCCTACCCAACGCGAGTTGCGCCGATTACGGGTCGTCCTACGTGGCTGCGTCGGCGCCCAACCGCAGCCGTCGCCGTCTCCCGGTGATCCGGCCGGAGAGGTGCTTCATGGTTTGCCGGGTGAGATGAGCTCAGGTTTCGTCCTCGGGGAGGATGATCTGGGCGTCCCACGTGACAATCGCCTCAATGCGTGACCACAGCGGAGCGCCCATCGAGATCACCGCACCGATGAAGGCGAACGTCGATGCGAGCAGCACCCAGAAGCCCCAGCCCGGTGCCCCGCTGATGTCAGCGATCGAATCGTGCCAGAAGAAGAGGATGACCGTAGGCAGGACCAGGGCGACAGCCCCGACCCACAGGCCAACGGTGTAGCGGGTTCTGGTGACGGCATCCCACTTCGTGATGCGTTTGACCACAGACCCGAACCTGTTCATCAACTCGGTGACTCCATCCTTGCCGAGCATCGCTATCGAGGCGATCAGCAGCACATCCGGTCCACCGACAACCGACAGCCCGATCAGGATCGCGGTGACGCTCTCGGGAAGCCCAAACAGCGGAACCAGGATCAGAGCGAGGACAGGAAGGATCAGGTGGAGCACGAAGATCACGATGCCGAGCCACTTCCGCCACGCCGGTATCCGTCGAGTCGTCACGTCGGCGACCCCGAAGCTGCCGGGATGAATGCGACCATCGGGATCTTGTTCATCATGTCGATACGTCCGCCATCGGTGCCGTCGTACGAGACACCCATCATGTCCATCAGCTTGACGGCCGCCCTTCCGTGGTCATGCTCATACTGGGCGAATACCGCTCCAGCCTCCTCGGCGTCGAGAAAGCGCAGATCGGCCGGCGTGCGAGATGAACCGATCCATACAGCATCGACGCCACCGGCCTTGATGTTCTGATACCAGTCAGCCTTGTGACCCGTGCCAGAGGTGACGATCCACTCGTGCTGGTCCGGGTTACGTCCTGCGACCTCGAGGGTGGTTCGGTAGGGCTTCTGACTCTTGCGGCCATGGTGTTCGATCATCAGGAACCGGTTGCCGAACACGAAACCGAGGTGTGCACGGAAGATCCATGTCGGTGCATCGAGGAACGCCTTCCACAGGCCAGACGGTTTGCTCGTGAAGTCGAAGGAAGCCATACCAGGCAGGCTAGGAAACGCAGCTTGCATCCGCGCTCATGCCCATCCGTGCTGTGGCTCGGACACCGCGCCCGCCGCGTCTTAGGCGTGGTTGCGAAGCATCAATTCCTTCGGATGTGGGTTGAGGTATGACGACTCCAGTAGTATCTGCTGGTCATGCCTGCGGGCGAGGTGGCGGATCAGCGTGACCGGAACCACGAGGGGTACGAGGCCGGATCGGTAGTCCTCGATCGCCTCCTGCATCTCGATGCGACCGTCCTCGTCGTCAGCTCTGCGGAGGAACCCAACCATGTGCTGGAGCACGTTGACGTTCTTCGCCACCGTGGACAGTCGCTGCAGGGCCTCCATGAACGTGTCGAAGTACTGATCTCTGAACGCCGAGCGCGGAATGCCCTTCGCATCGGCGACGAGCCGCCCGAGCTCGCGGTAGCGCATCTCGTCGTGCGCCCGGAGGAGCAGCTTCTCCCTGGTGTGAAATGCAACCACGTCGCCGACGGTCCATCTCGGTTTGAACAGATCGGTGAGGCGCCGATAGGCGAACACCCGCTCGATGAAGTTCTCCCGGAGCCGCGGATCGTTCAGGCGACCCTCCTCCTCCATCGGGAGAAACGGCATCCGCTGTTCGAGGGCTGCGGCGAAGAGGCCTTGCCCGTCCTTCGTCGAGCCCTGCTCGCCTTCGTGGAAGACCTTCACCCGTTGAAGACCGCACGTGGGCGAGTCCTTCTTCAGCACAAACCCGCTGAGGCCCTCACCTGCCAACTCGGAGGCACGCGACCTGCTGAGCCGATTCATCGCAGACGTCCAATCCACCTCATTCTTCGGATCGACCATGCGGACAGCGTCGCCATCTCGGACCAGTCGCACGGTCGGTCTCGGCACACCCATGCCGACTTCAACCTCGGGGCACACAAGCACGTACTCAACGAACTGCGCCAGCACGTCGGTGAGGTACCGTTGGCGGGCGTGGCCACCGTTCCAACGCACCTCCTCGCCGATTATGCAGCTGCTCACGCCGATGCGAATGGGTCTGAGATCGGGAGGAGTGATGTCGATGGATGTCATGGTGCCAAGGATGGCACGTACGGGAGTTGAGCGCCACGCAGCAAAGCGACACGGATCACCAGCTGAGAGGGTCATCCTGCAAGGGACAGGACTCCGAACACAGAAAGCGAACATCGCAAAGGACACCATGCGTATTGCCGTCACGGGCGCAACCGGATATATCGGTGGGCGACTCGTCCCACAACTCATCGCAGCCGGCCACGACGTCGTGTGCCTTGCTCGCACCCCAGCCAAGCTCGCAGATCGCCCATGGATCGAAGATGTCGAGGTTGCCCGCGCCGACTTGCTCACGAGCGACGACCTGCACACGGCCCTAGCTGGGGCCGATGCTGCGTACTACCTGGTTCACTCGATGGGTGAAGGCAAAGACTTCGAGGATTCCGACCGGCGTGCCGCGTTGAGCTTCGCCCAGGCGTGCGAGACAGCAGGTGTCGGTCGGATCATCTACCTCGGCGGCCTTGGCTCCGATGACGAGACTCTGTCACCCCATCTTGCAAG
>CAJQOW010000279.1 GCA_905480055.1 uncultured Acidimicrobiia bacterium | reverse complement strand
GAGATATCGCGAGCTAATCAGGCGGTGACAGCGGCGCAGCAAGCAGATCTCGATCGGATCGCAGCCGCGGAAGACGCCCTCGATGCAGCTCGCCAGGCGCTCGTCGACTTCGACGAGGTCCAGGTCGCAGCCGACCGAGACGATCTCGCCAATGAGACAGCGCTCGACACCCAACCCAACCTCGTCGGCCCCGACGTACTTCAGCTCGAAACCGCACTCGTCGCCATGGGTTATGACCCCAATGGTGAAGTCATCGTTGACCGGGAGTTCACGTCGCAGACCGCGGCAATGGTCGAGCGTTGGCAGGCTGATTTGGGGGTTGAAGTCGACGGCATCGTTGAGGCCCGCGACATCGTGTTCATTCCTGGGCCCGGGCAAGTCATCGAGACGATCGACGCGACAGGTTCGATCGGTCCTGGTGCCTCGATCGCGAAGTTGTCTTTCGGATCAGAGTTGTCAGGTCCCGACGTGCTGCAGCTTGAGCAGGCGCTCGATCGACTCGGTTTCACCGCCGATGCGACCATGGTCGTCGACGACGTGTACACGTCCGAAACCCGCTCCGCGCTCATCGATTGGCAACTGGCGACCGGGCAAGAACCAGATGGCGTGCTGCATGTCGGCGATGTTGTCGTAGTCGAGGCTGCCGTGCGTGTCACCGCCAAGATCGCAGCAGTCGGCAGCCAAGTGAGTCCAGGCGCTGCCGTGCTGGGGATAGCCGATGTCGAGCAGATCGTGAGCTTCGAGCTCGACGCTGTCGATCAATCACTGGCCGACGAAGGCGATAGCGCAACGGTCGTGCTTCCCGACAACGTCGAGATTCTCGGTGTCGTCGAGGAGATCGCAACAACCGCTACTACAGCGCAGGACGGCAGCACCACGTTCGCTGTCACGGTCCGGCTCGACGACCCCGACGCGGTCGGAGATCTGACCGAGGCTCCAGTCGACGTCGAGCTCGTCGGCTCCTCGGTGTCCGATGTCTTGGCCGTACCCGTCTCGGCGCTCATTGCACTGTCCGACGGGGGTTATGCCATCGAAGCCGACTCGGGATCAGGATTTCGGCTCGTCGCCGCCGACCCGGGTTTCTTCGCCGACGGACTTGTCGAGATCGACGTTGCCGGTGTCGAGGCCGGCGATCTGGTAGCACTTCCGTGACGGCCACGCTGAACCGACCACATCGCGGGCACGCCAAGCCGGCGGTCCTCGCTTTCAACGACGTCGTCAAGGAGTATCCAAGTACACCGCCGGTGCGGGCACTCGATGGCGTCTCGTTTGAGATTACGCAAGGCGAGCTGCTGGCCATCGTTGGACCCTCAGGCTCGGGCAAGTCGACCCTGTTGCATGTCATGGGCACACTCGACCGACCGACATCGGGCGAGGTGATGGTTGCCGGCCACGACGTGTCGGCACTAAACGATGCAGAGTTGTCGGGTCTGAGGGCTCGTCACATCGGATTCGTCTTCCAACAGTTTCATCTACTGAACGGCTTCACCTCTCTCGACAATGTCGCCGATGGGGCGCTCTACGGCGGTGGCAAACTACGCGACCGACGTGAGCTCGCCCGAGAAGCTCTCCACAAGGTGGGCCTCAGCCATCGAGTCGACCATGAGGCGAACAAGCTCTCGGGCGGCGAACGGCAACGAGTTGCGATTGCCCGAGCGATCCTCGGCGACCCGTCGATCATCCTGGCCGACGAACCAACCGGAAATCTCGACTCGCGCAGCAGTGACGCCATCGTCGAATTGATCCAGGAACTCAACAGCGCCGGCGTGACGCTCGTGGTGATCACCCATAACCCCGAGATCGCGGAACTGTTCCCACGCGCGGTGAGCATTCGCGACGGCCAGATTGAGCACGACACTATGGAAACACAGTGATGTCGGCCATGACATCACTGTCTGCACTTCCGCGTAGCCGAGTGAACGGCCCCGACATGGCGCGCACGGCGACCGTCGGCATGCGCACTCGCAGGATGCGCACTGCGCTCTCAGCATTGGGAATCATGATCGGCATCGCGGCGATGGTTGCCGTCCTTGGTCTGAGCGAGTCGTCAAAGTCCGAGCTGCTGGCACAACTCGACTCGCTTGGCACAAACCTGCTCACCGTCGAGGCGAGCGCTGGAATCGGCGCCGGCAGCGGTGAGCTTCCCGACTCGGCGGCCGCAATGATCTCGCGGATCGCGCCCGTCGAGGTGACCACCACAGTCAGCACGGTGGCGGGTGCAAACGTGTACCGCTCCGACTTCATACCTTCCGGCGAGACGAACGGAATCACCGTGCAGGCGGTTGACCTCAGCCTGGTCGACACGCTTGCCGGCGGCTTGCACGAGGGTCGGTGGCTTGATTCCGCCACCGCTTCGTACCCGACGACGGTCCTCGGTTCTGTCACGGCCGAGCGACTGGGAATTCACAGCGTCACCGGCGAGCAACAGGTTTACGTCGGGGACACGTGGTTCACCGTCATCGGAATTCTTGACGAGTTCCAGCTCAATCCCGATCTTGATCGCGCTGCCCTTGTCGGACTTGATGCCGCCGCGACCTACCTCGACGATGACAACGTCCCGACGTCAATTCTGGTCAGAGTTGACCCTGACCAGGTTGAGTCGGTACTCGAGGTTCTGGCGAGAACGACCAACCCTCAGAATCCAGAAGAGGTCGACGTCGCCCGCCCAACCGACGCGCTGGAGGCGAGAGAGTCAGCAGACGACGCCTTGACGTCGCTGTTCTTGGGGCTCGGTGCGGTTGCGCTGCTCGTGGGCGGCGTGGGCATCGCGAACATGATGGTGATCTCGGTGTTGGAGAGAAGAGCAGAGATCGGCTTGCGCCGCGCCTTGGGAGCAACAAAGCGCCATGTTGCCGTCCAGTTCCTGGGCGAAGCGCTCTTGCTGTCTGCGCTCGGAGGAATCGGTGGCGTTGCCCTCGGCCTCCTGGCCACCAACATCTATGCCAGCCTGCGCGGCTGGGACACCATCGTGCCCGCCATCGCCATCTATGGAGGCCTAGGGTCAGCCCTCGTGATTGGCGCAATCGCGGGCCTCTACCCTGCTATCCGCGCCGCTCGCTTGTCTCCAACCGAGGCGCTTCGGTCCTGACCGGACAGGAGACCCAGCGGATAACCCTGTGCAGAGCTCGACAACCGCTGGGTCTCAAGGAACACACCAACCGATTAGGACCAATCCGCAGTGATCCCGGCGACGGTTCATCCCATGGGGTCGCACAACGTCCGATTTGGACGTGGACTCGTCCATCGCTGCATTTCGCAGCCCCTCCGAAGAAGAAAGCAACACAATGACTGAAAGCGCTGCCCGGGCCGTATCTGCCATGAAGACCTATGGCGAGGGTGACACCGCAGTTCACGCTCTTAATCATGTGGACGCACACTTCACCCGCGGAGCCTTTACGTGCATCATGGGCCCTTCAGGCTCAGGTAAATCGACCCTGATGCACTGCATGGCCGGCCTCGACGGTCTGACCTCGGGTCAGGCCTTCATCGGTGATACCGACGTGTCAGAACTCGACGAAATCGGGCGCACCCTGTTGCGACGCGATCGAATGGGGTTCATCTTTCAGGCATTCAACCTGATCCCGACACTTTCGGCGCGCGAGAACATCTTGTTTCCACAGCGTCTGGCGAGCGCCAAGCCCGACGAGGAGTGGTTCGAAACCGTCGTCCAAAAGGTTGGTCTGGCCCATCGCCTCGACCACCGCCCGAGCGAACTCTCCGGTGGCCAGCAGCAGCGCGTCGCCGTCGCCCGGGCCCTGGCCTCTCGCCCCGAAATGGTCTTCGCCGACGAACCCACCGGCAACCTTGACTCAACAACGGGCAATGAGATTCTGTCATTCATGCGCTCCGCGGTAGATGACTTCGGCCAGACCACCGTCATGGTCACCCACGACCCATACGCGGCCGCCTACGCCGACCGCGTCGTGTTCCTCGCCGACGGCAAAGTTGTCGACGAAATGATGGACCCCACCGGCGACGCTGTGCTCGACCGCATGAAGCAGTTCAGGAACTGACATGTTGTCTTTGGCATGGCGCAACGTGCGCGAAAACCCAACCAGATTCGCTCTCACCGCGTTGGCGATAACCCTCGGTGTAGCGTTTTACGTCGCTACCACCGTGCTCACTGCAACGGTGGATGAAGGCCTCTCGGGGGCCGTCGACAAGCAGTACGCCGGGATCGACGCTGGCATTCGGTCAGATGAACTGTCCGAAGGAGTCTTCATAGACGTCCGCTCGCCAGTCGACGCAGCTGTTCTCGATCAAGTCGCCGCTGTCGAAGGTGTCGGCGCCGTGTCGCCGTCGATGTCTGGTTACACCCAGCTTGTTGGCCGCGATGGCAAGGCAGTCGGCAATGCCGCTGACGTCGTCGTCTGGTCTGCCTCCGATGACTTAAACCAGTTCGTACTGGTCGAGGGCCGTGCGCCGCAAAGCCCAACCGAGGTAGTCGTCAATGTAAGCGCTTTAGAAGATGGCGGCCTTCAGGTCGGCAACTCGGTTCGGCTTCTGCCCCAGACTGAAGCTGGATTCACGATTGTGGGCGCGATTG
>CAJQOW010000278.1 GCA_905480055.1 uncultured Acidimicrobiia bacterium | reverse complement strand
CGTGCTGGGGTTCATCGCCGCCAACGTGTTCGACAACATTCGCGAGCTCGAAGGTGCACTGACCAGGGTCACGGCGTACGCACTCCTCACCAAGGAGCCGGTAACGGTCGACATGGCCGCAGGCGTGTTGCGCGACGTCGTGAAGCTCCAGAGCGCTGCACCGCTGACCGCCGATGGGATCATCACCACCGTCGCCCAGTACTACGACATCCCCGTCTCGGACCTCACGGGCAGCTCACGGCGACAACCCCTTGCACGCCAGCGGCAGATCGCCATGTACATCTGTCGGGAGCACACGGGCCTCTCGCTGCCCAAGATCGGTGCTGCCTTCGGCGGGCGGGACCACACCACCGTCATGCACGCTGTCGACAAGATTCGTGGTCTTCTCCCTGAGGACAAGGACGTCTATGACCAGGTCACAGAGATCACCCAGCAGCTGAGGACAACCTGACTGATGTCCACAGCTCGTGCCACCCCCGAATATGGCCGCGTGGACAACCTTAGATTCGTACACATGGCCTGTGGACGGACAAACGTAGGCGCCGCTTGCCTTTTTGAGCGCTGTCCACAATCCACAGGGCCTACTACTACATCTACTCTTTAGATAAATACAACAGCAGCAACAGCAGAGGAAAAGAACAGTGCGCATCCGAGCAGAACGAGACGACCTTGCCGATGTCCTGGCACGAGCAGGACGAGCAGTCGGTACGAGATCACCTCTGCCCATTCTCCAGGGCGTCTTGTGTGAGGTTGGCGGAGGGAAGCTGACCGTCACCGGCACGGACAACGAGATCACCGTCAGGACGTTCCTCGATGTCGAGGTGACCGACGAAGGCAACACGGTCATCCCGGCCAAGCTTGCCGCCGATGCCGTGCGCAAACTCCCATCGGGTGCCGTGTCGATCACGTCCAAGGATGGTGAGGTCGAGATCACGGGCAACGGGCCGAGGTTCAACCTGCGGGCCATGTCGGTGGACGACTATCCGAAGATCGCAGATGCAGACACTGCTGACGCCGTTGAGGTCGACGGAGCTGAGCTGACCCATGCGCTTGCCCAGGTGGGCGTTGCTGCCTCGGGTGATGATGCTCGCCCCACGCTGACCGGTGTCCTGTTCGAGGCAAACGAGGGCGCCCTTCGGCTCGTTGCCACCGACTCGTATCGGTTGGCGGTCAAGGACGTCCCAAGCGTTGCGACCGACCAGATCAAGCTGGTGCCGTATCGAGCGCTTCGTGAGCTCGCCCGCACGGTCGGATCCGGTCCCATGAAGGTTGCCCTCGGCGAACGGGATGCCTCGTTCGTGACCGATCAGGGTCGCCTCACGGTGAGGGTCATCGATGCCACATTCCCGAACTACCGCCAGCTGCTGCCTGACGGCCACTCGAACCGGCTGACCGTCGCCAAGGATGCGCTGCTCGAGGCAGTGGGAAGAGCAGCGTTGGTCGCCGAGGATCACATCCCCGTGCGGCTGGCGATGCACCAGGGAGGCGTCGAGCTGAGCGTGATCCGCCAGGAGGTTGGCGAAGCGACCGAACTGCTCGATGGCGAGTACTCGGGCGAGGACATGACGATCGCCTTCAACACCCGGTATCTCACCGACGGCGTGATGGCCGTTGACGATGAGAAGGTCGTGATCGAGACGAGCGACCCGCTCAAGCCCGGATTGCTGCACGGAGCAGGAAGTGCCGACTTCCGGTATCTGTTGATGCCCGTTCGCCTCTGAGCGAACGCCATGTTCGTTTCGTGGCTCGAGTTGCGGGACTTCCGCTGCTACGAAGCCCTGGAATTCCGACCCGAACCGGGGGTGAACGTACTCGTTGGCGCAAACGGGATGGGCAAGACCTCGGTGCTCGAGGCCCTCGGGTACCTCGGCATGATGAAGTCGTTCCGCGGGGTTCCTGATGATGCGCTCGTACGCGACTCGGCAGCAGCGGCTGTCATACGAGGGGGCGTAGCCGGAGGAGCAACGGAGACATCGGTTGCATGTGAGCTGCCCATCGAGGGACGCAGGACCGTGTTGGTGAATGACAAGCGTCCCCAACGCATGCGAGATGTGTTGTTGAGTGTTCCGGTCGTCGCCTTCATGCCAGACGACCTCGATGTGATCAAGCGAGGCCCTGCAATGCGCCGGGACTACCTCGATGACCTTGCGTCACGCCTGTGGCCGCAGGCTGGTGCAGACCTCACCGAGTTTGAGCGAACCCTGCGGCAACGCAACACGTTGCTACGCCAGGAGGGACGCACCACGGATCCTGTGACCCTGGATGTGTGGGATGAGCGCCTTGCGCTCGCTGCAGCCGCTGTGCTGGGTCATCGGCGTGCGGTGGCCTCCTCACTCCAGCCACACCTCGTCGAGGCCTATGCGTCCGTTGGAGGGCAAGGAGAGCTGCGCTGGTCGTACCAGAGCACCTGGGGAAGCGATGATGCGTTCGATCCGACGAGCCTGCGCGAGGCGATGGAGCAGGCCCTCGTCAATGCCAGGTCGAAGGACATGGACGTGCGCACGACAACGGTCGGACCGCATCGCGACGATCCCGGCTTGGTCCTCGACGGAAGATCGACCCGAACGCGGGCTTCCCAGGGCGAACAGCGCACGGTTGCCATCGCCCTGCGGGTGGGAGCCCACCGCGTGATCGAAGAGCTCAGGGACACCACGCCGATCCTGCTCCTCGATGACGTGTTCTCCGAACTCGACCACGATCGAGCCTCACGAGTGCTCTCGTTGATGCCCGCCGGACAGGTTTTTGTCACAACCGCACGAGAGGATGAAGTTCCCATAGAGGGGCGGCGGTGGTCGGTGCACGACGGAAGGGTGACGTGATGCGCGCCAAGTACCTGAACACAGATCCCATACGGGAGCCAGAGGAGATCAGCGAGCTGATCGGAACGGTGCTCGAAAGCGCCATTGTCGATGCCGATCTCAGGCACGGTCAGTTGACATCTGATTGGGCTGACTTCGTGCCAGCGGATTGGCGCAACGCGGTGCCCATCGGGGTGCGCGAAGGGACGCTGCTCGTGGCCGTTCCCGACGGTGCGACGGCGTCGCTGTTGCGCTACCAGATCCCACCGTTGCTCACCGCAATTCAGGATCGCTACGACGCCGGTTTGGTCACCGGTGTCCGGATCTCCGTCGACCGCACCGTATCACCCGAAATGCCAAGTGAATAAAGGGTTTTGCGGCAATTGCGGGCTATACTTACACGCCTGTCATCAACCCACGAAACCCTGTTGAAACAGGGAATCGAAGGAGCCCCGTGAGCAACGCCAAACGTGCCTCCAGCGCGTCATACGAAGCGGATTCAATTCAGATCCTGGAAGGTCTCGAAGCGGTCCGCAGACGCCCTGCCATGTACATCGGATCAACTGGTCCCAAGGGACTCCATCACCTCATCTGGGAGGTCGTGGACAACTCGGTTGACGAAGCGATGGCTGGCCACTGCACCCGCATCGATGTCACGCTGCTTGCCGATGGCGGGGTACGTGTGCGCGACAACGGCCGAGGTATCCCTGTCGCCAAGCACAAGAAGACCGGGGAAGCTGCCGTCACCACGGTGATGACCACCCTGCACGCCGGGGGAAAGTTCGACTCCGAGGCCTATCAGGTGTCCGGAGGTCTTCACGGTGTGGGCATTTCCGTCGTGAACGCCCTCGCCGTTCGTACCCATGTCGAGGTGGTGCGCGACGGCTATCTGTGGAGACAGGACTTCGAGTACGGCGTCCCCACCGCGAAGCTCAGGAAGGTCAAGGAGATGAAGCGGTCCGGCACCCAGGTGACGTTCTGGGCAGACCCTGACATCTTTGAGGAGACCACGGAGTACTCCGCAAAGACCGTGATCAGCAGGCTGAGAGAAATGGCGTTCCTCACGAAGGGCCTCGAGATCCGCTTCCGCGATGAGCGTCCCGAAGAAGTGATTTCCGAGACGTTCAAGTACTCGGGGGGCATCGTCGACTTCGTCAAGCACCTCAACGCCAACCGTGAACCGATCCACAGCAAGGTCGCCTACTTCGAGCAGAGCAACGACGAGGGCGAGATCGCCGTTGCCCTCCAGTGGACCAGCGGCTACACCGAGACGATTCTCTCCTTTGCCAACAACATCAACACGCATGAGGGAGGAACCCACGAAGAGGGGTTCCGTACTGCCCTTACTCGGTCGATCAACGACTTCGCACGTTCACGCAACGTCATCAAGGAGAAGGACCCCAACCTCCAGGGCGAGGATGTGCGTGAGGGTCTTACGGCCGTGATCTCCGCAAAGGTGCGCAACCCGCAGTTCGAGGGCCAGACGAAGACGAAGCTCGGCAACACCGAAATCAAGTCGTTTGTCCAGAAGGCCATGAACCAGGCCCTCCCCGAGTGGCTCGACAAGAACCCCGGCGATTCCCGGCGCATCGTCGACAAGGCATCCCAGGCAGCAAAGGCCCGCGCTGCAGCGAGGCAGGCACGAGACCTCACCCGTCGCAAGAGCCTGCTCGAGTCCGCAGGACTTCCGGGCAAGCTCTCGGACTGCTCGTCGAAGGATCCGGACGTCTCAGAGCTGTTCATCGTGGAAGGCGACTCTGCAGGAGGGTCGGCAAAGCAGGCTCGAAACTCTGAGTTCCAGGCGATCCTCCCCATCCGGGGAAAGATCATCAATGTGGAGAAGAACCGGTTGGCCCGCGTCCTCCAGAACAACGAAATCCAGTCGCTGATCACCGCGATCGGAACGGGTATCGGCGACGAGATGGACATCACGAAGGCGCGGTACAAGAAGGTGATCATCCTCACCGATGCCGATGTTGACGGCGCTCACATCCGCACGTTGCTGTTGACGTTCTTCTTCCGGCACATGCCGGATGTCATCGAGAACGGATACGTGTACATCGCCCAGCCACCGCTGTACTCGGCGAAGATCGGAACCAAGACCACCTGGATCCAGAACGACGACGAACTCGACGCCTTCAAGGCGAACAACGAGGGTCGCAAGATCAACATCCAGCGGTTCAAGGGTCTCGGCGAGATGAACGCCGATGAGCTGTGGGACACCACGATGGATCCCGACGCACGAACACTGTTGCGGGTACAGCTCGAGGAGCAGTTCTCGGCCGAGGAGACCTTCTCAACACTGATGGGGAATGACGTCGAGGCACGACGGCTCTTCATCCAGCAGAACGCCAAAGACGTTCGATTCCTGGACGCGTAGGGGAAGACGATGCCGAACGACGACAGCACAGCCCGATCACATCCGATTGACATCGAAAAGGAAATGCAGGACTCCTTCCTGGAGTACGCAATGTCCGTCATCGTGTCGAGGGCGCTCCCCGATGTGCGCGACGGTCTCAAGCCCGTGCACCGCAGGGTCCTCTACTCGATGTGGGACAGCGGTATCCGCCCGGGGACGCCCTATCGCAAAGCATCGCGTGTCGTGGGC
>CAJQOW010000277.1 GCA_905480055.1 uncultured Acidimicrobiia bacterium | reverse complement strand
GATGGGAACCTCGGTCACACCCACCGTGAGCGTTGCATACGCCGTCCGCGAGTCGAGGTAGCGCAAGCGGCCCTCGATCTGCTCGATATTGAGGAGCACATCCTGCATCCGCGTCTGCACGGTGACGAGCTCTTCGATGGTTGTGGCTTCCGCCATGAGGCGCTGGTAGAAGGCTTCCTGGTCACGCCAATACGAGAGACGGCCCTCGAGGTCCACGTACTCCTCGGTGACGTCCTGGCTCGACAACTGGGCCGAAACCCTCTCGCCGAGCTGCTCGACCCTGCTCACCGCATCATCGAAACGATCGGTGGGTATCCGCATCGTGTACCAGCCGACCGCATACCCGGCGTCGTCGTACTGCTCAATGTGCGTCTCACCCGATGCGATATAGCCGCCAAGATCGGTCGCGATCGCCCGAATCTGTCCAGCGGACACACCAAAGGTCCCCGGCTCGATACGGATGTCGACCGAACCGTCTTTGATGATCCTCGCATCCACATTCGACACTGCCGTCGACTCGAACACGACCCTGCCGTCCTGGACAACGGCCTTGTAGGCACCTTCGCCCTCGGGCGCAAGCTGGTCGAGAGCCTCTTCGCTCTTGACATGACCCAGGTCATCGCCGTCAACCACTGCCATGAGCGAATCACTGTCGGTCGAGCACGCTGCAACGACCATCGATATCACCATCACGGGCAACGCAAGCCGCGCAAACCCGCTCCTTCGAATCTTCTCGAAAGGTCCCATGTCTCTCTCCATGTGTAAGGCTGACCCCCCAGCCAGCTGTCGCTATGACGGCACCCGACCCCCGAACGGTTCCCGAGCCGGAAGCTTCTCGATCGGCAGTCGACCAATCGGGCGGAGACAGCTGGAGTTGTGAGTTGTGAGTTCTGGGTTTGAGTACCTCGTTCAGGGAGACTGACGCGAGTGGGTGCGTTCGTCTCATGCAAGGCCCAGTTGTGAGTCTGAGTGTTCGCCTGACTCAAGGCTCATGGCTCAAGACTCAGAACTCAGAACTCAAGACTCATGGCTGCTGAACCTCAGCCCCGATGCCCCACTACCTTCTGCCCATGACTCGTGATGCAATTCCTCAGTCGGATGTGGTGGCCGTCGAGTTCGATGGGCATGTGGCAACGGTGTGGCTTGACCGGCCCGATGCCCGCAATGCGCTCGCTCCCGAGTTCTGGGTCGAGTTCCCTGCGGTGATCGAGGCGCTTGGTCGCGATCCCGAGACACGGGCCATCGTGGTGGCAGCCAAAGGTCAGTCGTTCACCGTTGGCATCGACTTGAAGGCATTCGGTCCGATCTTCATGAACGGGGGTGTCGACCCCTCAGAGGCCCACCAGCCCACTTCCGACGTTGGCCGTCGTCTCGTGATGTACGAGCGGATCAAGATCATGCAACACACGTTCACCTCCCTTGCAGCCTGCCCGAAACCTGTGATCGCCGCTGTCCACGGGTATTGCATCGGTGCGGGCATCGACCTCATCACTGCATGTGACGTCCGATATGCCGCTGACGATGCCACGTTCAGCGTCAGGGAAACGAAGATCGCGATGGTTGCCGATGTCGGCACCCTCCAACGCCTTCCCAGAATCGTCGACCCTGGCAGAGCTGCCGAGATCGTCTACACGGGACGCGACTTCGACGCAGCGGAGGCTCTGGACATGGGCCTGATCACCCGGGTGGCACCCGATGCGAACGCGGTGGTCGCCGCGGCGCACGCGCTTGCGCACGAGATCTCGGCCAATTCACCCCTGGCGGTCCAAGGCTCAAAGGCTGTGCTTGCCGCCGGCGACGGAAAGACGGTCGATGAGCACCTCGAATACGTCGCTCTCTGGAACGCCGCGTTCATCCAGTCGAACGACTTCACCGAGGCAGCGATGGCCTTCCTCCAGAAGCGCCCTCCCGAGTTCACGGGCGAGTAGCACGCCCCAAATCCCCTGTACCGACGGGTTGCTGAGCGGGTACTATCGCCCCATGCACCGTGTGCCCCGCCACCATCGGCGACACTTGTTCGCAGCCCCCTAGTCGGGTTCTGTCTGACGCGCGACCCAACCACAGAACGAACGGAGCAGAACATGACAAACCTTCAGGAGCGACTGCACAACATCATTGCGCCGGTGATCTCCTTCGACAACGAGATCGAAATCACCGAAGGCAAGGGCAGCTGGGTGACAGCTGCCGACGGCAGGCAATACCTCGACTTCGCATGTGGCATAGCCACGACCAACCTCGGCCACCGCCCCGACGCCGTCGTTGCCGCCGCACAAGCCCAGCTCAACAAGCTGTGGCACGCGGGCGGAGCCTTTTTGTACGAGCCAATCATCGACGCCGCTGAGGCGATCGTCGACATTGCGCCGGACAACATCGAGAAGGCGCTCTTTATGAACTCAGGCGCCGAGTCCGTGGAGGCCTCGGTGAAGCTGGCCCGCAAGGTCACAGGCCGACAAGGAATCATCACGTTCAGGGGAGCCTTCCACGGCCGGACCATGGGCTCGGTCACCTTCACGACCTCGAAGTCGAAGTATCGGGAGGGTTACCACCCCCTGCTTCCGTCCGTGTTCGTCACTCCCTTCCCGCATCCGTTCGGCTGGGGCATGAGCCAGGAAGAGGCCAACGCCTATGCCCTGAACGAACTCGAGATGAAGTTCCGCTACGAGGTGACGCCCAACGAGATCGCCGCATTCCTCGTTGAACCGATGCAGGGTGAGGGTGGCTACTACCCGGCGAGCAAGGGGTTCCTCGACGCCCTGCGGAGTATCGCAGACGAGCACGGGATCCTTCTGATCATCGACGAGGTCCAGACCGGGTTCGGCAGGACCGGCGACTGGTTCACGAGTCAGGTGTACGACGTCAAGCCCGATGTGATGGTGTTGGGAAAGGCCATCGCCAACGGCTTGCCACTGTCAGCAGTTGCGTCAACGGCCGAGATCATGGACCGGTGGCTTCCGGGCTCGCACGGCACGACGTTCGGCGGAAACCCCGTGTCGTGTGCAGCATCCGCAGCAACGGTTGCAGGTCTTCGCGAGGTGGTCCCAACCGTGCCGGCGACATCTGCGTATGCGTTCTCGCGATGGAATGAGCTGAAGAAGCAGCACCCGACCATCGGCGACGTACGCGGCCTCGGCCTCATGATCGGTATCGAGCTCGTCACCGAGGGCAACACGCCGGATCCCGATGCATTTGGCGCCATCGCCAGCCATGCGTTGGACAGCGGCATGTTCATCCTCAACTGTGGCCCCGATGGCAACATCATCCGGTTCATACCGCCGCTGAATGTCTCGCGGGAAGACCTCGACACCGGGATCGACATCCTGGCCGCAGGAATCGCGAAGTACGAGGCAACACGTTGAGCGTGCTCCGCACGCCCTAGTACGACGTACGTATCACGGAGTACGAGTCGGCATATGACGGAGCTCGAGACTCAGAACTCAGAACTCATACCTATACGAGAAAAGCCCCGGCATCGCCGGGGCTTTTCGAGCTTTCCCACCCAACGAGTTCTATTCCTCGCTGGTGAGTACGCCGCGCAGGCGCGGGTAGCGCACCGGCCGATGCGTGTGGCAGAACTCCGCCCGGTTGTAGCGGGAGAGCTGCGTCGTGCAGTCGCCGTGTGTGCATGTGCGATCCTCGTCGTAGGTCTTGGGACGACGGGACCTGCCCTTGGGGCGCGATGCCTTGAGGATGTCCGACATGTATTCAGTGCCTTTCTTTCTTCATCAATAGACGACGATCGAACGGAAACCCCGCACAAACGTCGCCGGAAAGATCTCGGGTCACGAGAGTCTATTCGCCCTATCCAGAAGGTGCAAAACCATCTTGACCACCACGACCTGCAATGGAGGTCTTGTCACGCTCAGAACTGCGGCTCACAACCACTGCGGCAAGGCCAGCAGCCATCGCCAGGAATGCCAGCCAATCGCCAAATCGCACCCACAAGGTTGGGACATCGGCGTTGAACTGCAGCGAGCCGTAGAGCACGCGCTCTTCCAGCTGCTCCGTTGTTTCGCCCGTCTGTCCGTCGGTGGTGATGAACGTCGACTTGCCCGTGATCGATGCATACGCGGTCTCGAGACCCGCTGCCGCTGCGTTGACCATCACCATCGCAAGCGCCTGATCGGTTGCTGGCGATTTGCCATACGAGGACGTGTTCGTGGTCACCACCAGCAGCTCGGCGCCGGCCCGTGCTGTGGACCGCACCGAACGTGCGAATGAGCCTTCAAACGAAATGAGCGAACCCAGTGCACCCTCGTCGGTTGGGAACACCACAGGTTCGGTACCGCGGATCATGTCGCGAGGGACCCGATCGAGTTGTGGGACGAAGTCGAACAGCCCGCGCAGGGGCACGAACTCGCCGAACGGAACGGGGTGCCGTTTGAGATACTCACCAACCCTCACCCCGTCTGGCGAG